>JALHMO010000008.1 GCA_022844015.1 Reyranella sp.
TCCGCGGCACCCTGCCGGTGGATAACCTGTTCATCGGCCACACCGTGTGTCCCGGGTTCGGCGCGCTCGGTCGCAAACTCGAATGGTGGGCACAGGGCAAGTTCCACGTCCCGGGGTACGACTACTTCCACGAGGCCGCGAATTTTCGCTACACCCCGGTCGACCTGGCGCCCCGGCGCTACACGCCGGTGCGGGTGTCGGCGATGGAACGCGCCGCCGGTCGCGGCCGTGGCGGACGGATCGCCCTCGTCTATCGCAATCCAGTCGACCAGGCGGCGTCCTACTACCGCTACTGCCAGGAGCACCGGGATACCGCCTACAGCATGGTGGCCGGCCGTCCACTTTCAGGCATGCCGTTTCGCGATTATCTGTTCGAGCTCGGGCTGCCTTCTTACGCACGACAGTTCATCTCCTTCCAGGAGATGGCGGCACGCCATCCCGCCCATGTTAAGCTGATGCCCTATGAGCGTCTGGTCGTGCATCCCGTCGAGGCGGTGGCCGCCCTGCTCGATCACTTCGCGGGCAAGCGACGCGACTGGGCGCACCTGGCCGATGCCGTCTGGCTGGCCCGCCGCGAGCATATGAAGGCGATCGAGAGCGATCTCGGTCGCTCGCTCGACGGCACGCGCCGAGACGGCGGCAGCCACATCCGGCGCGATCCCACCAAGGCCGAGGGCCGCGGCGACCTCCAGCTCAGGCGCGAGGCGTTGACCATGCTCGAGCGCCTGGGTGTGCAGACCGGGCTGCTCGATTGGCCAGCGGCCGCCGTACCCGCCGTCGCAAGCGCCGCCTGACGTGCCAGCAGCCTGCCCCTGGCTCGACCGTCTCGAAGCCGAAAGCATCCATGTGCTGCGCGAGACGGCGGCGAGCTTTCGCCGACCGGTGATGCTCTATTCGATCGGCAAGGATTCGTCGGTCCTGCTGCATCTGGCGCTGAAGGCATTCCATCCAGCGCGCCCGCCCTTCGCCCTGCTCCACGTCGACACGACCTGGAAGTTTCGCGACATGATCGAGTTTCGCGACCGGCGCATGCGCGAGCTCGGCCTGCCCCTACATGTGCACATCAACCCGGATGGGCTCGCACGCGGCATCAATCCCATCGTGCACGGTGCAGCGATTCACACGGACATCATGAAGACCGAGGCGCTGAAGCAGGCGCTGGCGCTGCACCAGTTCGATGCGGCGATCGGCGGCGCACGGCGCGACGAGGAGCTGTCGCGCGCCAAGGAGCGCATCTTCTCCCTGCGCAGCGCCCATCATCGCTGGGACCCGCGCCATCAGCGGCCCGAGCTATGGCGAATCTACAACGGCCGCCTGGGCCAAGGCGAGAGCATGCGGGTGTTCCCGCTGTCGAACTGGACAGAGCGCGACGTGTGGGCCTACATCGCGCGCGAGAAGATCCCGGTGGTGCCGCTCTACTTTGCGGCCGTCCGGCCGGTGGTCGAGCGCAACGGCATGCTGATCATGGTCGACGACGAACGGCTGCCCCTTTTGCCCGGGGAAGTGCCGGAGCAGCGCCGGGTGCGCTTCCGCACCCTGGGCTGCTATCCCCTGACCGGAGCCATCGATTCGCGTGCCGAGAGTGTCGAAGCGATCCTCGACGAGCTGGCCGTGGCACGCACCTCCGAGCGCCAAGGGCGTGCAATCGACCATGACGGCGATTCGATGGAGCGCAAGAAGCTCGAAGGCTACTTCTGATGCTGCGCGTCAGGGCCGGCGCCGGCGATTTGCTGCGCTTCATTACCTGCGGTAGCGTCGACGACGGCAAGAGCACTCTGATCGGCCGCCTGCTGGTGGATGCCGATGCCGTTCCGGACGACCACCGGCAGGCCGCCAACGGCGATCTCGCCCAGCTCGTCGACGGGCTACACGCCGAACGCGCGCAGGGCATCACGATCGACGTTGGCTATCGCTATTTCACGACCGCGCGACGGCGCTTCGTGATCGCCGACACGCCGGGGCACGAGCAGTACACGCGCAACATGGCGACCGGCGCCTCGACCGCCGACCTGGCGGTCATCCTCGTGGACGCCACCAAGGGCGTCCGGCGCCAGACCTACCGGCACAGCGCTATCGTGGCGCTGATGGGCATCCGCCAAGTGGTCCTCGCCGTCAACAAGATGGATCTCGTGGGCTGGCGACAGGAGGCGTTTTCGGCGATCGCTGCCACCTACCGCGCGCTGACCGAGCCGCTCGCTCTGCCCGCCGTCACGCCGATCCCGATGTCGGCGCATCTCGGCGACAATGTCATCGACCTCGGGAAGCACATGCCGTGGTACGACGGCCCGGCTCTGCTCGAGCACCTCGAATCGGTCGATGTCGCCCCGTCCCTTGGCGGACCGTTCCGTTTCGCCGTGCAGTGGATCACGCGCGACGAGGCAACACGCTTCCGGGGCTATGCCGGCACAGTGCTGGGCGGCAGTGTCCGTGCCGGCGAGGAGATCGTGGTGCTGCCCTCGGGGAGGCGGAACCGCATCGCGCGCATCGTCACTGCCGACGGCGACCTCGTGGAGGCAAGCGTCGGGCAGGCCGTGACGCTCACCCTCGCCGAAGAGATGGACGTTTCCCGAGGCGATCTGCTCGCGGCCGCCAACGACCTTACGCCGCAGGTCGCCGATCAGATCGCCGCCCATCTGCTGTGGCTGGACGAGGCGCCGATGCTGCCCGGCCGGCCCTATCTGATGCAGCTCGGCCCGGCCACGGTGACGGCCACCGTGAGCGAGCTCAAGCATCATCTCGATATCGACGACGGCACGTACAAGGCGGCCAAGCAATTGGCGGTCAACGAGATAGGCTTCGCCAACCTCGCGCTCGACCGGCCGATGCCGTTCGATCGCTACGACGACAATCGCGACACGGGCGGCTTCGTGCTGATCGATCGCCTGACCAATGCGACGGTCGGCGCCGGCATGATCCGCTTCCCGCTGCGCCGCGCCGCCAACCTCAGGTGGCACGATTTCACCGTCGATCGCGTGCAGCGCTCGGCGATCAAGGGCCATCGTCCGGCCGTCCTGTGGTTCACCGGCCTGTCGGGCGCCGGCAAGTCGACCATCGCCGACGGCGTCGAGAAGCGACTGCTCGCGCTCGGCCACCACACCTATACGCTCGACGGCGACAATGTCCGGCACGGCCTCAACCGCGATCTCGGCTTCACCGCCGCCGACCGCGTCGAGAACATCCGTCGCGTGATCGAGACGGCCCATCTCATGGCGGATGCCGGCCTGATCGTCCTGGTCTCCTTCATCTCGCCCTTCCGCGCCGAACGGGCGCGGGCCAGGGAGCGTCTCGCCGCCAGCTTCTTCTTCGCCGAGATCTTCGTCGATGCCCCGTTCGACGAATGCGAGCGGCGCGACCCCAAGGGGCTCTACCGCAAGGCACGCGCCGGCAACCTGCAGAACTTCACCGGCCTCGATTCACCCTACGAGCCGCCGGAACACCCCGACCTCCACCTGCGCACCGCCGAGGCCGACGTCGAGGCCGAGGTCGACCTGGTGCTCGACATCCTGCGCGACCACGGCGTGCTGGATCGTCCTTCGTCGCCCCTCGCGTAAGGCCCCGCGCTATCGCCTGAACTTGAAGGCCCTGCTCACCATTTCTCCAGCCACGGACGCAGCACGATCTCGGACGCCCAGGTCGAGCGGTGCTGGCGATGGAGCTGCAGGTAGGTCTCCGCGATATGCTCGGGGTCGGCCATGTTGTCGTCGACGGCGGTGCCCGCCCGCCGATGCGCGCGGCTGCCGTCCTCCTGCGCGAAGCCGATCGCGGCGTCGATCGGCACGTTGGCGACGTGGATGCCCTGCGGCATCAGCTCGCGCGCCATGCTCTGGGCGAGGCCCGACTTGGCGTGACAGGCCATGGCGAAGGCGCCGCTGGCCGGGAAGCCCTTCAGCGCCGCGCTGGCGTTGGTGAAGATGATGGTTCCCCGAGCGCCGTTGGCGTTGGGCTTGTTCTCGCGCATCGCCAGCGCAGCCTGTTGCCCGACCAGGAACGCGCTGAACGCCGCGTTGCGCAGCGTCGCGAAGGCGTCGTCCGGCTGGGCCTCGGTGATGCCCTTGCGGAAGATGCCGGGCACGCGGCCGTCGATATTGTGCACGACCAGCGTCGGTGCGCCGAGATCGCGTCGCACGGCCTGGAACAGCTGCGCCACCGACGCCGGGTCCGCGGCATCGCAGGCGTAGCGGCGCACGCCGTGCTTCTCCTCCAGCGCCTGCAGGACCGGCTTGTCCGGCGTCCGGGCGGCGACGGCGACGCGCATGCCCTCTTTCGAAAAGAGCCTGGCACAGCTCGCGCTGATGCCGGGGCCGCCGCCGACGATGAGGGCAACGTCCTGGATACCGGGTTGGGTCATGGTGCGGGCTCGCTTTTGTCGGGGTGTCAGGTGGACAGGCACATCTGCTCGTAGAGCGGCGGAGGGCATTCCGAACGGATGCTCATGAATGCCCCACGGCGCATTGCACTATGCTCACATAGTGATATTATGGTCATAATGCAATATTCGAGACGGGATAAGCCATGCGCTACGAAAAGGGCCGCAAGGATGCTTCGCGCCGCCGCATCCTCGAAGTGGCGGCCGAACGGTTCCGCAGCGACGGCATCGCGGCGTCCGGCCTCGCTGGCATCATGGGTGAGGCCGGGCTGACCAACGGCGCGTTCTATCCGCACTTCAAGTCGAAGGGCGAGCTTGTCCGCGAAAGCGTTGGCGGGACGATCGCCGCCCAGTCGGACCAGCTGCGCGAGCGTCTGGACGCGGGCGGCCTCGAGGCCGTGATCGAGGCCTACCTGTCGCCGAAGCATCGTGACGATCCGGCGAACGGCTGCGCCGCGGCGGCGCTGCTGCCCGAGCTGGCCCGCGAGCCGATCAAGACACGCCGCGTCTGCGCCGACCGCCTGGAAGCGACGGTGCGTACCCTGGCCGAGGCTCTTCCACCGGGGGCCGGCGATCGGGATGCTGCGGCTCTCGGCATCTATGCGACGCTGATCGGCGCGCTCCAGCTCGCCCGCGCCGCGAAGGGCACGCCGCTGTCGGATCGCATCCTCGCGGCCGGCGCCGCGGCGGCACGGACACTTGTGGCGCGGCGCGGGTAGCAGCAGCGGCCAACGGCCTTTGTGCCCGATGCAAAGAGCCTACCCTGACGGAGGGTGAACAATCGCGGCCACCGACGGGTCGCGTGCGGCGACGACATCGCTGGCGATCGCGCGCGCGACCTGCACCAGCAGGCGGCCGAAGCGGCGCGCCGCCTCGACCTCGCTCAACGCCGAGTGCGGGAAGCGCATGGAGAGGCTGCCCAGCATGCGGCCATCGCTGCGTATGGGGACGGCCATGCCGTGGATGCGCGAGCGCGTGCGCGCGGTGAAGGCCCAGCCGTCGCGCCGGATACGCGCCAGCATCACGTCGAGCCCGGCCGTCGCCCGTCCACCAAGACCGGTGCTTTCGCTGTCGCGCAAGATGGCGCCCCGTTCTTCCGGGCTGGAAAAGGCGAGCCAGACCCGGCCGAGCGCACTCGGCAGCACCGACCGCCTGGTATTGAGCGCAGCCGCCTCGAAGGCCATCGGGCTTTCCGGCGCCGTCGAATGGCGGATGGTGATGGCGCCGCTGCTCAAGGTGGCGAGATAGAGCGGCCAGCCGTGATCGGCGGTGAAGCGGCTCATGTGCGGCATGGCGGCGTCGACCAGGTGATCGACGAAGCGGATCGACTCCGACAGGCCCAGCACGCGGTCGGTCAGCCGCCAACCCTGCTCGCGCGACATCCTCTGCGCATAGCCCAGTGCCGCGAGCGTATGCAGCAAGCGGATCACGGTGGGTCGCGGCAGGCCGGTCTCGGAGACGAGCACCGACACGGTCGACGCGCGCCGGCGGCTCAGCGCCTCCAGAACCGCGAAGCTTCTCCGTACCGGCTCGATCACGGTCTCTGCCACGCCTTGAATGCTAGTCCGTATTACGGACTATGTCGACTTTGCCCACGCCTGCCGCAGCGGTCGGCGTACACTCCGCGCCAAGGAGGAAACGCCAATGGCCTATCAGACGATCGAGGTGCGCAAGCTGACGCCCACCATCGGCGCCGAGATTTTCGGGGTCGATCTCGCCCAACCGCTCGGCAACCAGCAGTTCCAGGAGGTGCACGACGCGCTGATGGACAATCTGGTGATCTTCTTCCGCGACCAGAAGATGTCGATCGACCAGCACAAGGATTTCGGCCGCCGCTTCGGCCCGCTGCACACCCATCCCAACGCCCCGATCGCCTTTCCCGAGCATCCCGAGATCCTGGTCATCAAGGCCGACGAGAAGTCGAAGCACGTCGCCGGCGAGGAATGGCATTCCGACGTGAGCTGCGACCTCGAGCCGCCGATGGGCTCGATCCTCTACCTCACCGAGGTGCCGCCCGACGGCGGCGGCGACACGATGTTCGCCAACATGTACCGCGCCTACGAGACGCTCTCCGAGCCGATCAGGAAGCTGCTGACCGGCCTCACCGCCCTGCACGACAGTTCCAAGGCCCACTACTATCGCGTCAAGGCGACCGACCGCGACGACATCAAGTTCCCCAACGCCGAGCATCCGATCGTGCGTACCCATCCGGTGACCGGCAGGCAGGCGCTGTTCGTCAATCGCGGCTTCACCCTGCGCATCCCGCAGCTCAAGCGCTTCGAGAGCGACGCGATGCTCGAGATGCTCTATCGCCACATCGAGACGCCGGAGTTCCACTGCCGCTTCAAATGGCAGGCCAACTCGGTGGCGTTCTGGGACAACCGCGCCACCCAGCATCATGCTCTGTTCGACTATTTCCCGCACCGTCGTTACGGCCATCGCGTCACGGTGTGCGGCAACAAGCCGTTCTATCGCGCGGCATAGAGCGGGAAAAACCAACTTGCCAAGTGGGAAAAGAGAACCCAAATCTTGGCCATGTCCGATTGTTCCTTCAGCGTCCTTTCTCATCGTGGGGTCATTGCCGTTTCCGGCGCCGACCGCGTCGAGTTCCTGCAAGGCCTGATTTCCAACGACACCACCAAGGTCGCGCCCGGCCACGCGGTGTGGGCCGCGCTGCTGACGCCACAGGGCCGCTTCCTCAACGACATGTTCGTCGCCGCCGACGGCGAGACGCTGTTGCTCGAGACCGAACGCGAGCGCGCGGCGGCGCTGGCGCGCAAGCTCTCGATCTACAAGCTTCGCTCCCAGGTGAAGGTCGAGGACCGCAACGCGACAATGGAAGTCGCCGCCGTGTTCGGCGCCGGGATCGATGTGGCTGAGCTCTCGCGGGACGGGCTGGTGGCCTTCGCCGATCCGCGCTTGACCGAGCTCGGCGCGCGCGTGCTCGGCCCGGCTGGAAAGGTCGGGGCGTCACTCTCGGCTCATGGCTGCACCGAGCGGTCCCTCGCCGATTACGATGCGCTGCGCCTCTCTCTCGGCGTGCCCGACGGCAGCCGCGATCTCGTCGTCGAGAAGGCTCTGCTGCTCGAGAACGGCTTCGACGAGCTGAACGGCGTCGATTGGAAGAAGGGCTGCTACATGGGCCAGGAGCTGACGGCGCGCACCAAGTACCGGGCGCTGATCCGCAAGCGTCTGTTCCCGGTGCGGGTCGAAGGCACGCTGCCCGCGCCCGGCACCATGATCCTCGATGGCAGCGACGAGGTTGGCGAGGTGCGATCGGGCGTCGATGGCCGCGCGCTCGCCATGCTGCGCCTCGACGCTGTCAGGCTTGGCCACACGCTCACCGCCGGCGCAGCCCGCCTCGTGCCCGAGAAGCCCGCCTGGATGCGACTGGCGGAACCCGCCAACCCCTAGCCTCTGCCGCCACACGGGCCTAAGGTCCGGCCTTTGCAGCGCCCCCAAGGACAAGCGCAGGAGCAGAGGCCCGTGAGCCTGATCAATCCCAATCCCTTCACCACCCGGCCCGAGATCGTCGGCACGTTCGGCGTGGTCGCCTCGACCCATTGGATTGCCACCGCGGTCGGCATGGGCATCCTCGAGCGCGGCGGCAACGCCTTCGATGCCGCCGTCGCCACCGCCTTCACACTGCAGGTCGTCGAGCCGCATCTCTGCGGCCCTGGCGGCGATGCGCCGCTGATCCTGCACGACACGCGCCGCGGCAAGACGGAGGTGATCTGCGGTCAGGGCCCGATGCCGGCCGGGGCCACCATTGCGCACTATCGCGGCCTCGGTCTCGACCTTATTCCCGGCACTGGCCTGTTGCCGGCCTGCATCCCGGGCACGTTCGACGCCTACATGCTGGTGCTGCGCGACTACGGCACGATGCGTCTGCGCGACGTCATCAGCCCGGCCATCGGCTACCTGCAGATGGGCTTCCCTCTGGTCGAGCGCGCCTCGGCGACGATCGCCACCGTGGCGCAGCAGTTCCGTACCCACTGGCCGACCTCGGCCGCCGTGTTCATGCCCGGCAATGCGGTGCCCAAGCCGGGCGTGCTGTTCAGCAACCCGACGTTCGGCAATACCTATGCCCGCATCCTCGCCGAAGCCGAAGCGGGCAGCGGCGGTCGCGAGGCCGAGATCGAGCGCGCACGCAAGAGCTGGCGCCAGGGCTTCGTCGCCGAGGCTATCGACCAGTTTTGCCGCACCCAGGAGGTCATGGATGTCTCGGGCAAGCGCAATCGCGGCGTGCTGAACGGCGACGACATGGCGGGATGGCAGGCAACCGTCGAGGCACCGCTCGCCTACGACTACGGCCGGTACACGGTCTGCAAGGCGCACACCTGGACGCAGGGCCCGGTAGTCCTGCAGCAACTCGCCCTGCTCAAGGGCTACGACCTCGACGGCATCGACCCGACCAGCGCCGACTTCATCCACCTGCAGGCAGAGTGCCTGAAGCTCGCCTATGCCGATCGCGAGGCGTTCTATGGCGACCCAGCCCACGTCGATGTGCCAATGAAGACCCTGCTGTCCGACGCCTACAACGCCGACCGCCGCAAGCTGGTCGATCCGCGACAGGCGTCGCTCGAGCAGCGGCCGGGCAAGGTCGAAGGCTATGGCGGCGTGGTCAAGCTGCGCCGCGCCGATGCCGCGCGCCTCGGCGTGGCGGCGAGCGGCGCCGGCGAACCCACCGTTGGCCGGGTCGGCCAGACGTCCGGCGACACGGTGCATTTCGACATCGTCGATCGCGACGGCAACATGATCTCGGCCACGCCCTCCGGCGGCTGGCTGCAGAGCTCGCCCGTGATTCCCGAGCTCGGCTTCCCCCTCGGCACACGCGGCCAGATGTTCTGGCTCGAGGAAGGCCTGCCGGGCTCGCTGGCGCCGGGCAAGCGACCGCGCAGCACATTGACGCCCACCCTCGCGCATCGCGACGGCGAGCCATACATGGTCTGGGGCTCGCCGGGCGGCGACCAGCAGGACCAGTGGGTGACCCAGATGTTCCTGCGCCATGTCCATTGCGGCATGAACCTGCAGGAAGCGATCGACGCGCCGGCCTGGCACAGCGAGCACTTCCCCTCCTCCTTCTGGCCGCGCACCGCGCGCCCCGGCGTGCTCGTCCTGGAAGGCCGCGTGCCGGCCGAGACGGTGACCGAGCTGCGCAAGCGCGGCCACGAGGTCGAGGTCGGCGATGCGTGGTCGGAAGGCCGCCTCACCGCCGCGTCGCGCGAGGATCCGTGGCGCAAGGCGGCCGCCAACCCGCGCGGCATGCAGGGCTACGCCGCGGGACGCTGATCGGCCGATGACCTGGTCGATCATCTTCCACGAGCGCGACACCGGCCGCATCGCCATCGCGGTCGCGACGAAGTTTTTCGCCGTCGGTGCGCGCGTGCCCAGCATCGCGCCGACCAGGGGCGCGGTGTGCAGCCAGGCACTGTTCAACCCCCTCTACGGCCCGCGCGGCCTCCGGCTAATCTGCGAAGGCGTCGGCGCCGCCGACATCGTGCGCCTGCTGACCGAGTCCGATCCCGGCCGCGCCAGCCGTCAGCTCCACGTCCTGGGTGCCGACGGCGCGTTCGCCGCGCATACGGGGTCCGAGTGCGTGCCGTGGTGCGGCCACTGGATCGGCGAAGACATGTCCGTCGCCGGCAACATGCTGGCCGGGCCGCAGGTGATCTCCGAGACGGTGCGCACGATGCGCGAGCGTGCCGGCCTGGCGCTGCCGCGCCGCCTCATCGAGGCGATGCGGGCCGGCGAGAGAGCGGGCGGCGACAAGCGCGGCAAGCAGTCGGCGGCGCTGTTGATCTACGGCGGCCAGGATTACTCCGAGCTCGACCTGCGGGTCGACGACCACGTCGAGCCGCTGATCGAGCTGTCGCGCCTGGAGCGGGTGAGCCGCGAGCACTGGACCCATTTCCGCTCCTTCCTCGCGACGCGCGACAATCCGGCCGGCACCTTCGATCGCGCCGAGCTGGAGGCCGGCATCGACAGGAGCCTGGCGGCGGAACCTTCATGACCGGCGTGGCCGACGCGCCCCTGCTCGATCTGCGACAGCTTGCCGTCTCCTTCGCCACCGACGACGGCACGGTGCAGGCCGTGGACGGCATCGATCTGCTGCTGGCGCGCAGCCGCACGCTGGGGTTGGTGGGCGAATCGGGCTGCGGCAAGAGCGTCACGTCGCTCGCCATCATGGGCCTGTTGCCGCTGGAGAATTCCAAGGTGCGTGGCGAGGTGCGCTTCCAGGGGCGTGATCTGCTGACGCTCGATGCCGGCGCCCTGCGCGATCTGCGCGGCGCCAGGCTGGCGATGATCTTCCAGGAACCGATGACCTCGCTCAATCCGGCCTACACGGTAGGTGACCAGATCATCGAGGCGATCCAGCGCCATCAGGGCCTGCCGGCCGCCCAGGCGCGGTCGCGTGCCATCGAGATGCTGCGTACCGTGCGCATCCCCTCGCCGGAGAAGCGGGTCGACGAGTATCCGCACAAGCTCAGCGGCGGCATGCGCCAGCGCGCCATGATCGCCATGGCGCTCGCCTGCGGCCCCGAGCTGCTGATCGCCGACGAGCCCACGACCGCGCTCGACGTCACCATCCAGGCGCAGATCCTCGACCTGCTGCGCGGGCTACGGCGCGACACCGGCACGGCGATCATCCTGATCACGCACGATCTCGGCGTGGTGGCCGAGATGGCCGACGACGTCGCGGTGATGTACGCCGGCCAGATCGTCGAGCGCGCCCCGGTGCAAACGCTGTTCGCCCGGCCCGAGCACCCCTACACGGTCGGCCTGCTGGGCTCGATCCCGCGCCTGGACGAGAAGCGAGAGCACCTGCCATCGATCGAGGGCCGCGTACCCGACATGTCGAAGCCTCCGGTCGGCTGCCGCTTCGCGCCGCGCTGTCCCTTCGTCGAGCCGGCCTGCCGCGAGACCGCGCCGGCACTCGTCGAGGTGGCGCCCAGCCACCTCTCCCGCTGCCGCCGCGCGCCGCTGGATTCGGTGCGATGATGGTGCACTTGAGCCACGCAACAACAACACCTCACCCTGAGGAGCGCCCGAAAGGCGCGTCTCGAAGTTTGCGGATCAGCCATGGTGCCCGTTGCCCATCCTTCGAGACGCTCGCTGAGCTCGCTCCTCATGATGAGCTTGTTGTGTCGCCGCGCGCCGCCGGACACGGTGCGATGTTGGTGCTCTGCCGTTCTTGTCATCCCTCCCGCTCCTCCTGTCGCCGTGAGCGCTCCTCCTGTCATCCTGAGCGCAAGCGAAGGATCTCTTCGCGAGGACGAACAGCCCTGGTGATTGCACTGGCGATGAGATCCTTCGCTCCGCTCAGGATGACAACGGGACGGCTCGAGATAAGGAGAGAGTTCGAGACAAGCGGAGGGGTCAAAACAAGCGGAGAGCTCGAGACAAGAGGCGCGCTCGGGCTGGCGGCGGGAGGCCCCGCATGACCGCCCTACTCGCCGTCCGCGATCTCGCCAAGCACTTCCCGGTGCGGCGCGGCGCGTTCGGGCTGGTGTCGGGACACGTGCGGGCCGTCGATGGCGTCGACTTCGACCTCGCCGCCGGCGAGACGCTCGCCATCGTGGGCGAGTCGGGCTGTGGCAAGTCGACGGTCGGCCGGCTGGTGCTGCGACTGATCGAGCCCTCGGTCGGCTCGGTGCGCTTCGAGGGCGAGGATCTCCTGGCGCTGAGCGACGGCGACATGCGGGCGCGCCGCCAGCACATGCAGGTGATCTTCCAGGACCCCTACGCCTCGCTCAATCCGCGCATGACGGTGGGCGCCATGCTGGGCGAGCCGTTGATGCTGCACGGCCTCGCCAAGGGCGAGGCGGCGCGCCGCGCCCGCACCGCCGAGCTGCTCGACCTGGTCGGCCTGCGTCCCGACCACGCCCGCCGCTACCCGCACGAGTTCTCCGGCGGCCAGCGCCAGCGCCTGGCGATCGCCCGCGCCCTCGCGGTCGAGCCCCGGCTGATCGTGGCCGACGAGCCGGTGTCTGCCCTCGACGTGTCGATCCAGGCCCAGGTGATCAACCTGATGCGCGCCCTGCAGCGGCGCTTCGGGCTCGCCTACATCTTCATCAGCCACGATCTCGCGGTTGTGAAGCACATCGCCGATCGCATCGCCGTAATGTATCTCGGCAAGATCGTGGAGACGGCGACGACCGAGGAACTGTTCCGGCAGCCTCGCCATCCCTATACGCGCGCCCTGCTCGCCGCCGTGCCGGTGCCCGACCCGACGGTGCAGCGCGAGCGCGCGCTGCTCGAAGGCGACCTGCCGAGCGCCATGGCGCCGCCGCCGGGCTGCCGCTTCCATACGCGCTGCCCGTTCTTGCGCGATGGCTGCCGCAGCGACGTGCCGGCCCTCGCCGACGACGGCACGGGTCATGCTACCGCCTGCCCGTGGTGGCGCGAGTTTCCGCCGGCGCCGACGCTTGCCGCCGCGCGCGGTCCCGATCGGGATCGCGCCCGGCTCGAGCGGCTCCAGGCGGCGTTCGTATCGGCTCAGAGGGAGGCAACATGAGAAAGACGATAGGAGTGGCCGCACTCGCCCTGGCGCTCACCGCCGGCCTGGCCTGCGGTGCGTCGGCACAATCGCATCTGCGCATCGGCCTCGCAGAGGATCCCGATGTGCTCGACCCGACGCTGGCCCGCACCTATGTCGGGCGCATCGTCTTCTCGTCGATCTGCGACAAGCTGTTCGACATCGACGAGAAGCTTTCGATCGTGCCGCAGCTCGCCTTGGGCCACGAGACCTCGGCCGACGGCAGGACGGTGACGATCAAGCTCCGCCCCAACGTCAAGTTCCACGACGGCGAGGCGCTCACCGCCGAGGCAGCCAAGTACAGCCTCGATCGCCACCTCACCATGAAGGGCTCGTTTCGCAGGCCCGAGATCGCCTCGGTCGACAGCGTCGAGGTGGTCGATCCGCTGACCATCAAGCTCAATCTCAAGGCCCCGTTCTCGCCGCTGCTGGCCCAGCTCACCGACCGTGCCGGCATGATGGTGTCGCCCAAGGCAGCCGAGGCAGCGGGCGACAAGTTCGGCCTGAAGCCGGTCTGTGCCGGTCCTTTCAAGTTCGTCGAACGGGTCCAGCAGGATCGCATCGTGGTCGAGAAGTTCGCCGACTACTGGAACAAGGACAACGTCTTCGTCGACAAGGTCACGTTCCTGCCGATCGTCGACAGCACGGTGCGGCTGGCCAACCTGAGGTCGGGCGGGCTCGACATGATCGAGCGCGTGCTGGCGACCGACATCAAGACGGTGCGCGACAGCCCGAAGCTCAAGCTGATCAGTGCGGTGGAGCTGGGTTATTTCGGCATCACCATGAACCTGAACAACGGCCCCAAGGCGAACACGCCGTTCGGCAAGGACGCCCGGGTGCGGCGGGCCTTCGAGCTCAGCCTCGATCGCGACGCCATCAATCAGGTGGTCTTCAACGGCGAGTTCGTGCCGGGCAACCAGTGGATCAACCCGACGAACCCCTACTACCAGCAGGCCTTCCCGATTCCCAAGCGCGACATCGCCAAGGCCAAGGCACTCCTGAAGGAGGCCGGCGTCAGCGGCCCGCTCACCCTCGATTTCATGGTGCCTAACGGCCCGGAGACCCGGGCCGTCGCCGAGGTCGTCCAGTCGATGGCCGCCGAGGCGGGATTCGATCTCAAGATCAGGGTCACCGAGTTCGCGACCTCGTTGAAGCAAGCCGAGGATGGCGAGTTCCAGCTCTTTCTCATCGGCTGGAGCGGGCGCAGCGACCCGGACGGAAACTCCTTTGCGTTCCAGACCTGCGGCGCGCCGCAAAACAACGGCAAGTTCTGCGACAAGGAGGTCGACGCCGCACATGCCGAGGCGCGCGCCAAGAGCAACCTCGCGGATCGCAAGAAGGCCTACGAGACCGTGGCCGCCAGGTTCCTGCCCAACGGCACGGTCGTCTACCTCTATCATCGTCGCGTCCTGGTCGCCTTGTCCGACAAGGTCGACGGCTACAAGCAGATGCCCGACGGCCTGATCCGCGTGGTCGGCGTGAAGCTGAAGTGAGAGGTCAGCTCGCCTGCTGGGGGCGCGCCACTCAAGTGGCGCGATCCTCTTTTGGAGCGGGCAAAGACGCGCGACCGGAGTCGCGCGCCCCCAGCCCATGACACCTTGAGCCGATGCTCGCTTTCCTCACCCAGCGGGTGCTGCAGATCATCCCGACCCTGATCCTGGTGTCGATGCTGATCTTCGGGCTGCAGCAGCTGCTGCCGGGCGATCCGGCGCTGATCATGGCGGGCGAGGAGCGCGATCCCCAGGTGCTGGAGGAGATCCGCGAGCAGTACCGGCTGAACGAGCCGATCCCGATCCAGTACCTCTACTGGATGAAGGGCGTGCTGTCCGGGAACCTGGGCGAATCGATGCGGCTCAAGAGCTCGGTTGCCTCGCTGGTCGCCGAGAAGCTGCCGGTGACCCTGCAGCTCGCCGGCATGGCGATCCTGGTGGCGCTGGGGATCGGCATCCCCGCGGGGATCGTCTCGGCGGTGAAGAAGGACACCGCCTGGGACTACGGCGCCAACATCTTCGCGCTGTGGGGCATCAGCACGCCCAACTTCTGGCTCGGCATCCTGATGATATTCCTGTTCTCGGTGACCCTGGGATGGCTGCCGGCCTCGGGCTACGTGCGCCTCGGCGAGGACTGGCGCGCGAGCCTCGCCACGACGGTGATGCCGGCCTTCGTGCTGGGCAACGCCATCGCCGCCATCCTGATGCGCCACACGCGCAGCGCCATGCTGCAGGCGATGAGCGCGGATTACGTGCGCACCGCCCGTGCCAAGGGCCTCTACGAGCGGCGCGTGGTGCTGAAGCACGCGCTGCGCAATGCCATGACGCCGGTGATCACCCTGGGAGCGCTCGAGTTCGGCACCCTGCTCTCGGGTGCGGTGCTGACCGAGCAGATCTTCACCATCCCGGGCTTCGGCAAGCTGATCGTCGATGCGGTGTTCAACCGCGACTACGCCGTGGTGCAGGGCGTCGTCCTGGTGACCGCCACGACCTACATCGTGCTCAACCTCCTGGCCGACATCGCCTACGTGCTGGTCAACCCGCGGCTGCGCGGATGACCGCCGCGACCCTTCCCACCGCCGTGCCTGCCGAGAGCCAGGAGGAGAACCCGTGGGCGCGCGCCTGGCGCCGCTTGCGTCGCCGCAAAGGGGCGATGGTGGGGCTCGCGGTGGTGGCGCTGTTCGTGCTGCTCGCCGTCTTTGCGCCGCTGGTGGCCCCCTACGATCCGACGGCGACGAGCTGGAGCGCGGTGCGCAAGGCGCCGAGCTGGGCGCACTGGATGGGCACCGACGAGGTCGGCCGCGACGTGCTGAGCCGCGTGCTGTACGGCGCGCGCGCGTCGCTCAGCGCCGGGCTGGTCTCGGTCGGCATCGCGCTCGGCATCGGCGTGCCCCTGGGGCTGCTGGCGGGCTACGCCGGCGGCTGGATCGACTCCGTGCTGTCGCGCATCGTCGATGCCATGCTGGCCGTGCCGTTCCTCATCCTGGCGATCGCGCTGGCGGCCTTCCTCGGCCCCAGCCTGACCAACGCCATGATCGCCATCGGCGTCACCGCGACGCCGATCTTCGTGCGGCTGACGCGCGGCCAGACCATCGCCGCCAAGGTCGAGGACTATGTCGAGGCGGCGCGCGCCGTCGGCAATCCGCACTGGCGGATCGCGCTGCGCCACGTGCTGCCCAACATCGTGCCGCCACTTCTGGTGCAGGCCTCGCTCGCCATCGCCGGCGCGATCATCGCGGAGGCGGCGCTCTCTTTCCTCGGGCTGGGCCAGCAGCCGCCGGCGCCCTCCTGGGGCAGCATGCTGAACTCCGCCCAGCGCTTTCTCGCCAACGCGCCATGGATGGCGTTCTGGCCTGGCTTCGCCATCTTCTTCGCCGTGCTCTCCTTCAACCTTCTGGGCGACGGCCTGCGCGACGCGCTCGACCCGCGGCACAGGTAGACCTCGCCCCCTGGCCGGGAGCGCTCCCCCGACGGCGCTCATGGGATGTGCAATCCACGAGAGGAACGCCACCGCCGGCGGAGTGAGCTCCGCCGCCGGTGGCAAGCTTGCAGCGATAGCCTTCGCGTGATGGCAGCAACGGCGCCGCCCGTTGGCGCGCTCGGGTCGAGTGACATGCACTGGCGCAGGCTCGCTCCGGTGGACAGCGGTTGTACGTCGTGTTTCCTTGCACCCGCGATCGTGCTCGGGGCGGTGGGGCGGCGATCGTGGCGGAGCGATGAGGTGCGCCATGAAGGATTTCAACCCCGAGCCTTGGGTGCGCAGCCTCCTGTGGCTGGCCCTCACGATCGCCGTTGTCATCGCCGTGGTGTTCGACAAGACGCCGGTCAAGATCGGCGGCGCCGGCGTGCAGGTCGAGATCGGCAAGCCGGGCGAGCCCGAGCGCGCCGCGGGCCCCACCGCGGTCACACAGTCCGGCTCGCCGTCGGTCAGGCGCGGCCCCGGCTCGGTTTTCGCCTCGGCCTGCCCGCCGAGGACGCGGGCGATCGGCGGGAGCTGCGTCGTCAAGTCGGGAACCGGCTGGCTGCAGAACTTCGGCCCCGAGCGCGATGCCAACGGCACATGGCAGTTCATCTGCGTCTGGGCATGGACGAGCAACGCCAGCGTCGACGGCTGGGCCCAGGCGGTGTGCCTGCCCGACCCGGCTTAGAAGCGGGACGCCGCTCGAACCTTCTCAGCCGCGGGCGGCTCCTGCTGTCGGCGCGTCCTGGCGAATCGTGACGACTTCCGGCGCCTGATCGACAGTGGCGACCTTGCCTTCGGCCACCGGCCGGAACAACGCAACGGTGCCGTTCAGGGCCGGCGGCGCCTCGGGATCGAGCCGGCGCCAGCCCTGCTTCTCCCAGTAGGCCGTGTCGTTCGGCAGGACGTGGACGTAGAGCATGGTGCAGCCGCGGCTTTCGGCCAGGTTGCGGCAACGCTCGATCAGCAGGCGCCCCACGTCATGACCGCGAAAGCGCTGGATGACGCACAGCCGCTCGGGCATGGCGAAGGCCTGGAACCAGCGCATGCGCACGGTGCCTACCGGCTCCTCGCCCAGGTAGGCCACGACGTGGGTAGCGCCGAAATCGTGGCCGTCGAACTCCTCGGTGTACGGCACGTCGAGCTCGCCGATGAAGCAGGCCGCGCGCACGGCGAAGGCCTGCAGCGAGTCCTCCATCTTCATGGCGGTCCGGGTGGTGACGGGCACGCCGTCGATCGAAGCCGAGATCGTCGTCATGGTCATTCCCCTCAGTTGGCGTGGCGTTCCGGACGCGGCGCGTGGGGCGCGTGCGGGTTGCTCGCGCCACGCTCCACCGACAGCTCGAGAACGCCTTCCTCGTCGAGGCGATCCTCCGGCCGGTTGACGACCATCGGCGCCGATTCGAGGGTGATGGCGTCCGCCGACGGCGCCAGGTCGCAGTAGATGGCGTAGTACTCGTGGTCGGAGAACTTGAACACGGTGTCGTCGACGCGGCGGAAGCCCTCCTTCTCCATCATCGGCATGTGCCGCTTCTGCAGGTGGATATAGGCCCTGGTGTAGCCTTTGCGGCGGGCGAAATCCTTGCACCACGCGTTGAGCGCGTGGTGGATGCCGAGGCCGCGATAGCGGCGCAAGACCACGCAGCGCTCGAACTTGCAGAACGACTGGAACCAGCGCAGCCGCATCGAGCCCGCCGGCTCGCCGTCGACGTACATGATGACATGCGTCGCGGTGTAGTCGTTGCCGTCGAACTCCTCGTCGTACGGACATGCCTGCTCGCCCATGAACACGGCGGCCCGCAGCGCGTAGCACTGCAGCATCTCGTCCGACGTCGCGGCGATCTTGATGGTGACGACCGGCGTCAGGTCAGGCGGCGCCAGCGTCGATTGCATAGTCATGTCACTCCCCTTCGATCAGCACACCGTTGTCGTTCCGGAAGCGGCGGCCGCCGGCCGTCACCACCGGCAGATTCGCCGTCAATTGTCCCAGCACGTCGGTCACGACGGTCGATGTCATGCCCTTGGCGCCGCGCCGGATGGCGGTCGCCGAAACCTTGTCGCGGCGCAGGATGCGCCACGGGTAGATCCAGCCGCACTCGTCGTAGATGCCGCGCACCGTCATGCCGCCGGCATCGGTGCCGTGGATTCCGTGCAGCCGTGCTCCCGGGTGACGCCGCCTGACCTCGGCAATCACGCCCTGGAAGCCCTTGACGTTGTAAATCTCCCGGTAAAAGACGACCTCGACCTTCTCGCTGAGCCCGGCTTCGGCAACGGCGAGCTCGATCAAGGCACGCCGGGTCTCCGGCGGCAGGAACTGCTTGCCGGCGGGAAAGTAATCGACGTTCAGGTCGGCCTTGTCGGTCGTTTCGTAGATCTGAAATCCATTCTCGAGCCGGGCAACCCGGATCTGGCCCTTGCGGAGGGCGTCGGCATGCAGCCGCGGGATCAAGGTCGGGTGAATGATCACCTTGTCGAGGCCGCGCTCCTCGATGGCGCGCTGGACGATCGTGAGATGGGTGTTGTGAAATGGATTGAAGGTTCCGAAGAAGACGCCGATTCCGCCCTTTGGCGCGACCTTCGAGCGGATGTCGGACAGCAGGCCAATGCCGAAAACCAGCACGCCGAAGCCGAGACCCACGACCAGGAAAGCCTCCCTGGCAAACGGCAGGCCAGCCGTGCCGAGCGCGCCCAGCACGGTGGTCGCCGACAGCCCGATCAGGACGTTGCGGTTCGCGTCGCCGAGACCGCGTTGAAAGAGGTACAGGCCAATGTACTGGACGCCCTGGGAGGCGAGCGAGACGAGCAGCGCCGCGGCGGCGAAGCCGCCGACCGTTGCAATGCCATCGCGGTTGAGGGCGCCCCCTGCATACATGATCCAGAACACCGCCAGGTTGAACGCATACTGTGGGACGAAGCGCCCAAGCCGACCGGCTGTTACGAAACCGAAGCGGTTGTTGGCCCACAGTTCGGCTTTGTTGCTGAGCGTGGCGTAGCTTGGAAGGAATGCCCCCGTGAACACTGACACGCTTATCAGTGCGGGGTTAGTCCAACTGATATGCGCGTACGCATAACTCAGGTACGAAACCAGGGCGACCACGACCCCCAACCGGGTCGACGGGCTGCGAAAGTACTGGCCAATTTTCCGCATCAGAAGGGGGAAATTGGGAGATCTGCGCTCGGAATCGATGGCTGCCACCGGATCACCTACCCAACAAAGGATTGGCCTCACTGCTCAAGAGGTTTCGTCAAGCCTCTGGAAAAAAAGAGAAATTCGTACTTTACATTGAGGACTGGGCGATACCCCACCGTCAGTGAGGGAAATCACAAAGCCACAAAGAAGACGACGTAGCCGACATCTTGCCGATAATGCTGTAGGATGTTGCACTGCTACCTGTCATTCAAGCTTCAAGCCGCACCTTTACATTATTGCATGTCACGATGAATACGACCTCTGACGGCAAGAGCAAGATTCCGAACATCCTGGGCGACTGGGATGACGTCCGGTTTTTCCTTGCGGTTGCAAAGACCGGCAGCTTCAGCGCCGCCGCGACGCAGCTCAACACCAAGCAGACGACGGTCGGCCGTCGCATCCAGGCGCTCGAGCGCCGCCTCGGCGCCAAGCTGTTCGACCGCCATCGCCACGGGATGGAGGTGACGCCCGCGGCGCGCGGTGTCCTCGCCCAGGCGGAATCGATGCAGTCGAATGCTTCGTCGATCGAGCGACACCTCGCGGGGCTGGACCGCGAGATGGCCGGCGTCGTGCGCGTTGCCGTGACCGAGGGTCTGGCCGCGCAGTGGCTGGTGCCGCGCCTGACCGAGCTGCGGCGCCGGCATGCCGACATTCTCGTGCAGGTGATCGTCGGCGATCAGGTCCTCGACCTGGCGACACGCCAGACCGATCTGGCCATCCGCTTCTTCCGGCCGACCTCGAGCCAGCTCGTGGCGGCGCGTGTCGGTCAGTTCAGGCAGTCGGTTTTCGCCGCGCCAGCCTACATCGAGCAGTTCGGCATGCCCCGGCAGCTCGACGATCTGCACGAGCACCACATCGTCGACCACACGACCCTGCACAATCTGCCGGCGATGAGGCCGTGGAGCGAGATCGTCGAACGCAGCACGCGCGTGGTGCTGCGGACCAACTCGTCGCATTCGGCGATGGAGGCCGTCAAGGCGGCCTGGGGCCTGTCGATCTTCCCGAGCTACAGCAGCAAGACGGCGAACATCGTCGAGGCGCCCATCGACCTCGACATCTCGCGCGACATCTGGCTGGTCTCGCACGAGGAGACGAACAAGGGCGCACGCATTCGCGCCGTGATCGACTACATCCGCGACCAGTTCCGCCAGGACGAGCGCGAGTGGTTCTCCCTCTCGCACCCTTCAAACGACACTGAGGCGGCGTAGCCCGGCAAAGGCTGCCTGCGCCGGGCGGTCAACCGCCCAGCCGGCGTCTCACGTCGGCCGGGATGGGCAGCGATCGCAGCGAGCTCGCATCGCCTTCCTTGCGCGCCCAGATGCGCGTCTCCGTTCCTTCCGCGGCGATTCCGCCAGCGCCGTCGCGGAAGACGTGGCTGATGGTGAAGGAACTGCGACCGAACCGCGAGATGTGGCTCTCGACGACCAGCTTCTCGCCAGGCTGGGAGGCCCGCCTGAAGGAGCACTCCGCGGCGACCAGCGGAATTCCCTCGGTCCATCGCCCGCCCGTCGTGCCCTCGCGCATCGCACCGGCATTGTGAAACAGCCGGTGCGTCGCCTGATCGATCCAGCGGAAATAGGAAGGATAGTAGACGATGCCGGCAGGATCGCAGTCGCCCCACTCGACGGTGACCTCGTGGCGACTGAGAAAGGGCGTTGTGGCCGCTTCGGCGGACGACGGGGCGCTGCTCATGGCCCGACGTTACCCCGACGCAGCGCGCGCTGGCGAGATCGATGAGCCGGGGCTTCCCTAGCGCCGCGCCCGGCGGTCGCGCTTGGAATCGCGGATGCCGGCCTTGCGCGCCGCAACGACCATCTCGCGGAACGGTTGCAGCATCTTCTCGCCGATCGCCGGGTCGTCCTCCAGGACGCAAAGCGCCTGGGCGACGGCTTCGAGGGTCGAGACGGCACCGGCCCTCGCCTCCCGCCGCAAATCCCCGTAGAGCGACGGGCCGGAGGGAACGACCACGAAGCGGCGAAGCCTGGTCAACCACGCGTTGCGCCACCACAGGGCCTTGGCCTGGGCCCAGTTGCCGTCGAGCGCCACCAGCCCGACAAGGCCGGCGCGCTCGGCCGGCTGGTCGGCCAGCGGCGCACCCTTCTCGTCGACGGCGATCAGGGAGCCGCTACCCTTCGGCAGGTCGAGCACGCGAGACGACCCGAGATAGAGCACGCCCCAGTCGCGCGGCTGCGCAGGCGCAGCCAGCGCATGGCCGAGATTGCGCCAGGACAGGCCGACGACGACGCGCGCACTGGACAGCGTATCCGCGACAAGCCGGGCTGTCCCGAGCACCCGGTCCCGCTCCTGCGGATGCTGCAGGATCAGGATGGCGATCTTGTTGTCGACCCTTGGCGGCGCATCGGGCATTGGCGAGCCTAAAAGCTGCAAGACTACGCCATTTGCTCCTTGGCCGCGACGCGCCAATTCGCAGGATTCAGGATCGCGGCGGCAATAATGCCCTGCACGGCATAGGCGCTGGCCATCATCAGGGCTATCGCGCCCATTGTGTCGGGAAATCCGAAGAGCCCCGTCGCACAGATCGCGACTATCGCAAAGCGTCCTGCCGTCCCCCAGAAGGTCCATCGCATTTGACCTCTTGCCTGCCCGACGAAGAGCAAGGCAGATCCACCTGCCCCCAGGGCATAGGCCAGCCCCACGATGCGCAGATAGCGCTCTCCCTCGAGGAGGACGGCGGCATCGTCGCTGAAGTGGACCAGCCAAAGGTCCGGCCGGATTGCCACCAGGAGCCCGAGCGCACCGCCGATCGCGGTCGCCAACAGCGTCCCGGCAACGGCCACCCGGTAAGACCGCTCGGTATTCCGCGCACCAAGGTTGGCGCCGACCATCGCCAGGATCGATATCCCCAGGCCATAAAGCAGAGAGATGAAGGTCAGATCCAGGCGGGACGCGATGCCGTAGCCGGCAATCGCGACATCTCCGAGCCGGCCAACGCAGTACGTGGCCGCCAGGCTCGCCCCTATCGACAGGACTGTTCGGGTCGACGACAGAAGCGCCACGCGGGCGGTCTCGCGGACCAGCTTCCGGCACCACCAGCGATCGACGAGAGCAATTCGAGTGCCCTTTCCCATTCTCTGCATGTAGTAGAGCAATGCGATCGTCGATGCCGCATAGCCGGCGACGAAGGCGATCGCGGCACCTGCGAGGCCAAGGCCCGGTTCGCCGAACGCGCCGAGTGTCAGCATCGGATAAAGCGGAAAGCTCCCGAGCGAGCTCGCCATGATGATGACCGACGGTGCGAATGTCTCACCCCTGCCCCGCAAGGTGGCGGCCAGGAGATTGGTCATCCACATGAGCGCTCCACCGCAAAACACGATTCGCCCATAGGAGATGGCTTCCTCGAGGACCCGACCATTTCCTCCGAGAAAGCGATAGAGAGCGGGTCCTCCAAGATACTCGATGGTCGCGAACAGCAGTCCGAGGAACAGGCTGCAGACGACAGCGTAGAGCACCAGTCGCCGAAGATCCTCGGTTTCGTTCGCGCCTCTCGCACGGGCCGTCGCAGCGCTTATCGCCCCTCCGACATCGGCGGCCGACAGCAACTGCATCGCCAGCACGAGGGGAGCCACGAGGGTCAGAGCGGCCAACGGCTCGATGCCGAGAAGACCGACATAGTGCACCTGCGCGAGAGTGACGAACAGCTGCACCAGCGTCGACGCCGTCGGCGGCAAGGAGAGCGACAGCATCGTCCGGACGATGGGGCCGCCGATGAGGCGCTCCCGAATTTCCTGTGACGCTACGCGAGGTGTACCGACCAGCATTCGCCTGAAGATCATGCAACCTCTCGATCGTGGCCCGAGCCGTGCTGCAACTGACGGTTAGTCAGGGCGAGGCTGCCACGGCAGGTAGCCGGATGGAAGGGGTCATCGCCGACGAGCGCGATGCTTCCCGCCGGGATGTAACCGCACCGCGCCAGGGTGCGCCACTCCTGGTTGATCACGATCGAGTTGGATCCCATGGCATGGTGGCCCGAGCGCCGACCACGGGCGAGGCCCGTTACAGGTGGCGAAGCAAGCCTCAATCGCGCGGTTGCGCCGGCGCAGCCAGCGCATGGCCGAGGTTGCGGCACCACAGGCCGACGACGACGCGCGCACCGGCCCGCATGCCCGCGATCAGCCCGGCAGTCCCGGGCGCCGGTCCTGCTGCCGCGGAATCAGGATGGCGATCCTGTTGTCGCCCCTGTCGTCCCCCTTGGCGGCGCCTTCGCCATGGGCGAACATGCAGGTTGGAAACACCGATCCTGCGCCATGACCGTTGCCGTCATCGTCCTTCCCAGCGTCACCAAGCTGCCTCCCGAAACCGATGGCGCCGTGGTCGTCGGCGGCTCGCACGGCGCCGTCTATGCAGCCTACCTCTCGGCCAAGGCCGGGGCGCGAGCCGCGATCCACAACGACGCCGGCATTGGCCGCGACGAGGCCGGCGTGAGCGGGTTGGCCTGGGCGGAGGCGCTCGGCATGGCCATGGCCGCGGTGTCGAGCAGCAGTGCGCGTATCGGCGACGGCGAGGACATGGTGCGTCGAGGCATCATCAGTCGCGCCAATGCCATCGCCCGGGCCTGTGGCGTTGCACCGGGCCTGTCGGCCAGGGAAGCGGTCGAGCGGTTGAAGTCGGCGCCGCGGCCACATGGTGAGGCGGCGCCGTTGACCGAAGGTCGCTCGATCGCCGGCCGGGTCGTTTGTGTCGATTCAATTTCCCTGGCCGATGGACGGGATCGTGGACGGGTCGTCGCCAGCGGCAGCCATGGCGGCGTCCCGGCAGGGGAAACTGCCGCCGCCTTCGCGCCGAAACTGGCGCTCTTCAACGATGCGGGTTTCGGGATGGAGCATGCCGGCGTGGCAGGCTTGGCCATTCTCGACAGGGCCGGCATCGCGGGGGCCGCCGTGTCGACCATGTCGGCACGCATCGGCGATGGCCGCTCCACCCTGGTCGACGGCTTCCTCTCGGAAGTAAATCAGACCGCATACCGGCTCGGCGCACGCATCGGAGGCTCCGCCCTTGCGCTGGCCCTCGCCGTGGCAGAAAAAGGCTCGCTGGCGTCTGGATCGGAGGAATGAGCGGGGTATGGCGGTCGTCAACGTGAAGTCTGAGATCGCGGGCAACGTCTGGAAGATCCAGACCAAGCCCGGTGACCGGGTCGAGTTCGAGGGTGAGATCATGATCCTCGAATCGATGAAAATGGAAATCCCCGTGCTCGCCCCCAGGGCGGGCGTCATCAAGGAGATCAAGGTCAGCGAGGGCGAGACGATCGGCGAAGGGCAACTCGTCGCCGTCCTGGATGTCTAGCGCCTAGGTGCCCGGCTTGGTGCCGGTCGCCCGAACTACCTCGCCCCAGGTGTCGATTTCCTTCTTGATGAACTCGGCGAACTGGATCGGCGAGCCGGGCGCCGGCATGGCCGCCCTCTGCTCGATCTGCCGGATGATCTCGGGGTCGTTGAGCAAGGCCTGAAGGTCGCGACTGACCTTGGCGACGATCTCCAGCGGCGTGCGCGCCGGCGCGGCGAGGCCCGACCATCCGGCGGCGTCGAAACCAGGCAGCGTGTCGGCGATCGGTGGGATCTTGTCGAGCGGCGGCGCAGCACGGCGCGCCGTGGTGAGGGCCAGCGCCTTGATGCGGCCGCCGCTGATCGGGCCAAGCGCCGCCGCTGTGCTGTCCATCATCAGCTTTACGTGGCCGCCCAGCAGGTCGGCCATCGCCGGACCGCTGCCCTTGTACGGGACATGAACGATATCGAGACCCGCCTTGAGCTTGAACAGCTCCATCGAAAGATGCTGCGAGGTGCCGGGCCCGGCCGATGCGTAGGAGTACTTGCCGGGCTCCTTGCGGGCGAGCGCGATCAGCTCCGCAAGCGTATTGGCCGGAAAGCTCGGATGCGCCACGATCACCAGCGGGACGAGGAATATGTTGGAGATCGGCAGGAAATCGACGAGCGGCCGATAGGGCAAGTCCGGAAAGAGGCTGGGATTGACGCCGAACGTGCCGCTCGACACGACCATCAGCGTGTAGCCGTCGGGCGGCGCGTTCTTTGCATGCTCGGTCGCCGGAATGCCGCTGCCGCCCGCCTTGTTCTCGACGATGACCTGCTGCTTCCAGACGTCCGTCAGCTTCTCCGCCATCAACCGGGCGAAGATGTCGGCCGCCTGGCCCGGCGGGAACGGCACGATGAAGCGCACCGGCTTGGCCGGCCACGCTGCCTGCGCCGTTGCCGGCCGGATTATCGATGGCGCAGCCATCGCCGTGGCGGCGAGGCCGAGCGCCTGGCGCCGCTTCAGATCGCCCGTCATTGCTTGCCTCCCATCACCTTTGCATGACAGGTTACCACACCCCTCAGGCAATCGAACCGCATGAAAACCACCTCCAGCATCGCGATTGGGCCGCCCAGCAAGCCGGCCGACTTCGAGGCCATCAAGGCATTGGTCATCGAGTACGTCGATTCGCTGGGCGTTTCGCTCGCCCACGAGGAGTTGGATGCCGAGCTCGCCGATCTTGCCGGCAAGTACTCCTCGCCAGGCGGAGCGTTGCTGCTCGCCCGCAGCGATGACGGCACGCCGGCCGGCGCCGTGGCGCTGCGCAAGGTCGCGCCGGAAATCTGCGAGATGAAGCGCCTCTATGTGCGACCGTCGTTTCGCGGCCAGCGAACTGCCGATGGCGTCTCGATCGGCCGCGCGCTGGCCGAGGGCATCGTCGCCAGGGCCCGCAGCCAAGGCTATCGGCGGGTCAGGCTGGACACGATCGCGAGCAAGATGGGGGTGGCGATGAGCCTCTATCGCTCGATGGGTTTCGTCTCCATTCCACCCTACTACGCCAGCCCGTTGGCCGACACCGCCTACATGGAACTGACGCTTTGAGCGGTCGGTACTTCGAGGATTTCAAGGTCGGCGACCGCTTCGAGAGCGGCGGCATGACGATCACCGAATCGGCCATCCTCGATTTTGCGCGGCAGTGGGATCCGCAGCCCTTTCACATCGATGTCGAGTTCGCCAGGACATGGCATTTCGGCGGCCTCATTGCGTCGGGCCTGCACACGATGTCTGCCACGCTCCGGCTGTGGCTCGACCAGGGCGTGTTCAAGGCCTGCTGCCTGGGCGCGGGCGGTCTCGGCCCGGTGACCTTTGCACGGCCAGTCCGACCCGGTGACACCCTGCACGTCACGACGGAGATCGTCGAGCTGCGCCCGTCGGCCTCGAAGCCGGATCGCGGCCTCGCCAAGATCAGGCAGGTGACTTTCAATCAGCGCGACGAACCGGTGATGGAGCAGGACACGGCGGTGTTTCTGAAGCGACGCCGAGTTTTCTCGCCTCCCCCGTAATCGGGGGAGGCAAGGAGATTCTCAACGCCAGGCGAAGACCGGCTGCTCGTAGTGGTCGACGCGGGTGTCGCGGCCGGCCAAGGCGACCTCGCGGAACTGGAAGAGGACGGCCGCGGTTGGCGCATTCACCGTCGACACCGACAATGGCAGGCGGATGATCGGTCGATCCGATTCCTCGATGGCGACAATCTCTGGCGAGCCGTCCCGGAACAGCTCGGCGCATTCGATGCGATAGGCGGCCGCGACCTCTCCGGGATTGGGGGTCACCGTCACGCCCGGCGCCCACACCACGACCGGCGCGATCATGTAGCCGGACCGGGTCGGATAGTCGTCGAGCGTGCCCAGGATATCGTCGGTCGAGGCCAGCACGCCCAGTTCCTCGTGCAACTCGCGCAAAGCCGTCTGCTCGATGGTCTCGCCGGGATCGACCCGTCCTCCCGGCAAAGCCCACTGGCCGCCATGCGCCCTGAGCCGCGGCGTGCGCTTGGTAAGAAGGAACGCGGCTTGCCCCGTGCGATCGGCTTCGACCACGACGACGGCGACCGCCGCTCGCTTGAGACCCGCCGGATTGGGATTGCGGCGCAGCGAGAAGCGACCGAGATGACTCGTGATCTCCGCTCGCAGCGCGTCGTCGAAGCGAAAGGCATTCACGCGGCCGGCGACCTCCGGAACGTCCAAACGATCGCAGGCGGCACGTTGCGCCACACCCGCTTGCCGTGGGTGCCGACCAAGCGAAGCCGCTCGCGCAGGCCGCGCGGCACCGGCGGCTTCGGCCCATACGTGAACTGCACGAGGGGACTGCCACTCGGCAAGACCTCGAACACGCCGCCGACGATCCCGTTCACCACCTCGGCCGGCAAGGACAGCAATGGGAGGCTCGACACGACGGCGGCAACGGGAGCAAGGCCGTGATCGCCGACCAGGCGCGGCAATCGAGCCGCGTCGCCCTCGACGATCTGCAGGCCGGGAAAATGGCGGCGCAGGAAGATCGCCAGCTCCGGATCCCGCTCCACCAGGGCCAGGCGGCGCGGCGGAATGCCGGCCGCCAGCAGGGCCTTGGTCACCTCGCCGGTGCCGGCCCCGAGCTCGACGACAGTTCCCGAGCGCGTGCCGAGCGCGGCCAGCGTGGCGCGGGCCATCTCCTCGGCCAGCAGGCGGCCGCTCGGCACCACCGCGCCCATGGCGAAGGGACGACGCAGCCAGCGCTTGAGGAAGAGGGTCGTGCCGGCGTGCGCGGGCTGGGGCATGGTCGAACGCTATCAGACCGTGACGTCGAGTCGACGGGGAAAACCGCGTGGCCCTACTGCGCCGGCTGCATTGCCGGCGCCGGCCTCGAGATGCCCTCGGGTGCCGGCTCGAAGAGAGCCCGCGCGTGACGCATCTGCTCGAGCGCATTCACCATCGAGACGTAGACGGCGGCGGCGAAGGGCAGCGACTGCACGATCATGAACGCCGCCCACAGGCGCGCCTCGGGGTCGATCTGGCCATTGGTGAACCACAGCACGGCTGCACCCAGCCACAGCAACACCGCCAGCACAGCCTCGCCGCGCGCCATGCCGAGGGCCATGCCGAGCGTGGCACGCTCGTCCATCTTGGGGGTGCGCATGAAGGGCAGGCGGCTGGTCGCCAGGCCGTAGATGACGGCGCGCCCGACCGTGTAGGTCAGCGCCAGGCCGGCCAACGACGCACCGATGCTCTGGCGGAACGTGCAACGCACGCGATCGAAGTAGAGCCCGAACGAATAGAGCAGCTTGAAGACGAAGATGCCGATGGTCGGCAGGATGAACTCCGCAGGCGGCAGGCCGACCGGCTTGATGCCGAACAGCGGCGGCACGAGCACCGCGAGCAGCCAGGCGAGGCCCGCCCAGGTGAAGATCAGGTTCAGCGCGTCGGCAAACCACGGCATCCAGCCGGCGACGAAATGATACTTCTGCCAGAAGGTGAGCTTGGTGCTGTTGCCGAGCATCTTGCCGGCATGCGCCTTCATGATCTGCATGGCGCCGTAGGCCCAGCGGAAGCGCTGCTTCTTGTAGCCGGCGAAATGGTCGGGCGTCAGGCCGTGGCCGAAACGCTCGCGGCTGTACATCGCGCCGTAGCCCTTCTCCATGAGGCGCAGGCCGAGCTCGGTGTCCTCGGTGATGCACCAGGTCGCCCAGCCGCCCATCTCCTCCATGCGGTCGCGGCGCACCAGGGTCATGGTGCCATGCTGGATGATCGCGTCGTACTCGTTGCGCAGGCACATGCCGATGTCGAAGAAGCCGGCATACTCCCAGTTCAGCATCTCCTTGAAGCGGTCGCCCTTCCAGTCGCGATGGTCCTGCGGCCCCTGCACGTAGCTGATCTTGTCGTCGTCGAAATAGGGGATCAGCGCCTTCAGCCAGTCGGGGCGCACCACGTAGTCGCTGTCGATGACGCCGATGACGCGCGCATCCGGCGCGGTCTGGCTCAGCACGTAATTGAGCGCGCCGGCCTTGAAGCCCTTCATGACGTCGAAATGGAAGAAGCGGAAGCGCTCGCCGAGCTGGGCGCAGTGTTCCTGCACCGGGCGCCACACCGCCGGGTCCTTGGTGTTGTTGTCGATGACGATGACCTCGTAGTCCGGATAATCGAGCGCCGCCAGCGAATCGAGCGTCTGGATCACCATCGCCGGCGGCTCGTTGCAGATCGCCAGATGCAGCGACACTTTCGGCCAGACACGATCCGCCGGCTGGCGGGCGATCATGTCGGACGCCGGGAGCGCCTCGCGCCGCCACCGCCCGCGCCAGATCGTCTCCGCCATCTCGAGCGCCTGAACCAGGGCCATGGCGAGGCTCAGCACCAGGAAGAAGGCGAGCACCGCCCAGCCGACCATCTCGCCGACCAGCATGTAAGTGCCGGCCGCCACCGAAGCGCCGTACACCAGCGCGCTCGTCGACAGGGCCACCAACCCGGCGAAGCCCACCTGCCCCATCATGCCGATGCCTGGCCAGCGCCACAGGAACAACAGGATCACCGGAAGGGCGAGCACCAGCGACCAGGCGGCCGCAGCGCTCCACTGCGGGAAGCGATCAATGCTGCCGGTCCAGGCGAACTTGGGCTGGCGGTCGGCATTCCAAAGTCCCCAGTAGCCGCCGGCCTTGCCTTCGAGATCGTACGACTTCCAGGGCTGGTCGACCGCCTCGACGACGAAGTGATCGATGTTCTGCGAGCGCAACCAGGCTACGGCATCGCGGATGTTCTTGGCCTGCTCGGCCGGCGTCGCATACTTCACCAGGCCGCTGCCGGGGCTGCGCCGCGCCGCGCCGTTCGACGGCCAGCCGACCTCGGTGACGATGATGTTCTTGTTGGGATAGGCCTGCTTCAACATGCCGATCCGGCTCTTGAGGTACTCGAGCGGAGTCTCGTCGGACTTCTCGTCCCAGTAGGGCAGGATGTGGACGGCGAGGTAGTCGACCTCGCGCGCCAGCTCGGGATAGTGCAGCCAGACGTGCCACGGCTCGGCCGTGCTGACCGGCACCTTGACGTTGCGCTTGACGTTGCGGATCTCGCGGATCAGCTGGGCCGGGCTGGTGGCGTTGGGATCGCGCAGATGCTTCTGGCCATCCCAGCGCAGGATGTTCTCGTTGCCGACCAGCACGCGCTCGATGCTGGGGTTCTGGTTGGCCATGCGAATCAGCGCGCGAGTCTCCTCGGCATTGACCTCGCCGGCCTCCCGGCCAAATTGCTGCTTGGCTTCGGGGGCGCTGTAGATCCAGGCGCCGGGCACCAGCTTCAGGCCGTTTCTCGCAGCGATCTCCGGCATGACGTCGCCGCCATCCGACGCACGATAGGTTCGGACGTTGTTGACCTTGCCCGAGAGCATGCGGAAGTCACGCTCGATCTGCTCCTTGCGCGGCTTGACCGGCGGTGGCGGCGTATCGGTGAAGGCGGTGCGCAGGAAGCTCACGACCCCGCTCGACTTGGCCTCGATGGGGTCCTGGTCCTTTGCCCATGGCGCATAGGTGACGCCATGCAGGGGACCTTCGATGTTCGCCGCGTCGATCCGGGAATCGAGCAGTCGCCAGCCCGCCAGCGTCGCCGCTGCAACAGTGAGAAGAACCAAGGCCTGGCGGATCATGAACAGGCGATCGCTCCAACGAAGGCGCCAGCGGCACTTGCTGTCGTCGGGTGCGCGGTCGCATGTCTCCTGCGGACGAGAAACTCGGCGCAAGGACCGTGCAGGACCGACTCAACCGACGAGCCGATTACCACGCAGTGCGGCTGACCTCTGTGAGGTTTCCTTGCGCCCGTTTTTCCTCCCCTGCGACCCGTCGCAGGGGGTGCGGCGACCGACGCGAGATATAGCCTCGCGGGTACAAGTGGTAAAGGGACCGCAGGCAACTTCGCTAAAATGCCCAAATCTGCACTGGTGTTACGCCACCGCCTTCGTCAAAACGCCGCCCTGGATGATCGTTGAAGACCTGTCCGCGGCGCCGGCCGCCAAGCCTGCAACCGGGACCGAGACCTATGTCGAGGCCGATCGGTATGGCTTCCTGATGCGTGACGGCGCCCGGCTGCGCTTCGCCACCTGGCAGGCGCCCAGCCCGGCTCGCGGCACCGTCGTGCTGCTTACCGGTCGCGGCGAGTTCATCGAGAAGTACGCCACGGAAGTCGTGGGCGAGCTGCGCGCCCGCGGCTGGGCGGTCATGGCGATCGACTGGCGCGGCCAAGGACTGTCGGATCGGCCGCTGGCCGATCGCGGCAAAGGCCATATCGACAATTTCACGACCTACATGGCCGACCTGCGGGCGTTCCTCGACGAGGTGGTGGTTCCGGCAGCGCCGCGGCCGATCGTGGCGCTCTGCCATTCGATGGGGGCGCACATCGTGATGCGAGAGGTCGCCGAGAACGGATCGGCCCCCTTCTCCGCCGGCGTCTTCGTTTCCCCAATGACCGGCCTCAGGCGCGAGGCGATGCTGCGCTCGGTCCTGATGCTGATGCCCGAGGTGCCGGCCGTCGAGGAGCGCTATCTGTTCGGCACCGGGCCGTTCATCCTGCTGGCGCGCGAGTTCCATTCCAACTTCGTGACCCACGACGAGCGCCGCTACCGCTTCACCGACGACTGGTTCGCTGCCGACCCGCGCCTCATCCTGGGAGGGCCGACCCTCGGCTGGGGCCGGCAGGCGGCGCGATCGATGACGGCCGCCCTGGCCCCCGGCTATCTGGAGCGCATCGACCTGCCGCTTCTCCTGATGACCGCGGGCGAGGACCGCCTGGTCGACCCGCGCACGCATGGGCCAGTCGCGGCACGGCTGCGCCGCGGCGAGCATTTCACGGTCGCCAGCGCGCGCCACGAGATCATGATGGAGACGGACGACCTGCGCGCGCTGTTCTGGGAGGGCTTCGACCGGCTGACCCGCGGCGTGCTCGGCTGATGACGCTGACCCAGATCCTGGTGATTGCCGCCGCCTTCGTCATCGCCGGCATCGCCAAGGGTGCGATCGGCATGGGACTGCCGCCGATCGCGCTCGGCATCATGAGCTTCGCAGTGCCCATGGAAAGCGCGCTCGCCCTGATGGTCGTGCCGACCATGGTGACCAACGTGTGGCAGGCAATCTATGGTCGCGGCTTCGCGGTGCTGCTGGGCCGGTTCTGGACGATGGCCGCCACCTCGATCGTCGGGTTGATGGTCGTCGCCCTGGCCTTCGGCAGCCTGGGCTCGCACGGCGCCACGGCGTGGGTGGGCGTGATCCTGGTAGTCTATTCAGCCCTCGCCCTGACTGCCTGGCGGCCGCGCGTGCCGCGCTCGGCGGAGCGCTGGGCGAATCCCCTGGTCGGGCTGGCGAGCGGCGCAGTGGCCGGCGCGACCGGTGTCGCAGCGGTGCCATTCCTGCCCTACATGCAGTCGCTCGAGATGAGCCGGCACGAGCTGGTTCAGGCACTCGGCGTCATGTTCATCTTCATCATCGGTGCCCTCACCCTCGCGCTGGCGATCAAGGGAGCGTTCGACACGACCAACCTGATCGGCGCCATCCTCGTGATCGCACCGACCATGGCCGGCGTCTGGATCGGCCAGAAAACCCGCAATTCGGTAACGCCGGAGACGTTCCGGCGCATCTTCCTGATCGGCATGTTCGCCATCGGCCTCCAAATGGCCTCCAGCCTCCTGTAGAAGCTTCCTCCATGCCCCTCCCGAGTCACAAGGTCACGATCTGCGGCATCCCCGAGCTGGCGCAGCATTGCGCGGTCGGCGTGAGCCACGTCCTGTCGATCATCGACACCCACGAGCCGCGGCCGCCCGCGCTCGACGACTACGTCGAGATCGACCACGAGCTGATCCGTTTCGACGACATCGTCGCCGAGTATCCCGGCTTCGAAGCCTGCACGCCGGCGCACATCGAGACGGTCCTGCGGTTCGGCGAACGCGCGCACGCCAGGGCCGGCAGCCACGTGCTGGTGCATTGCCACGCCGGCGTGTCGCGCTCGACGGCAGCAGCGGCGATCCTGATGTGCCAGCACGCGCCCGGTCGCGAGGAGGAGGCCTTCCTCAAGCTCCTGGGGCTGCGCAAGCACGGCTGGCCGAATACCCGCATGGTCGAGTTCGCCGACCAGCTGATGGGGCGCAACGGCGCGCTGCTGAGCGGCCTCGTCGCCTACCGGCGGGCGCTGCTGCAGGCCAAGCCGCACCTGAGCGAGATCATCCGCAACATCGGCCGCGGCCACGAGCTGCCGAAATAGGTTCTTTGCCGGGGAGCGTCTTCGCCGGGAGCGCGCCACTGGCCAGTAGGAAGCCACCGGAAGCGCGCCACTGGATGAGGACTCTGCGTGATCAGCGAGAAGAGCGCCACTCGTGGCGCGCTCCCGGCGCACAGGTCAGCGCGGCTTCATCGGCAGCATGCCGAGATGGGTGCCGGCATCGACGATCAGGAACTCGCCGGTGATGTTGGAGGCGCTGGTCAGGAAGAACAGCGCCGCCTCCGCCATCTGCTCGGTGGTGCCGGCCTGGCGCAGCGGCGCACTCTGCTCCTGCGATTGCTTGAGCTTGTTGTAGTTCTCCTCGCCCAGCCCCCCCAGCAGCCAGCGCGTCTGGATGAAGCCGGGGCAGATCGTGTTGACGCGCACCGCCGGCGCCAGCTGGCGGGCCAGCGCCAAGGTCAGCGTGTTCAGCGCGCCCTTGGAGCAGCCATAGGGAATCGAGCTGCCGATTCCCATGACGCCGGCGATCGACGAGACGTGCACGATCGAGCCGCGCTCCTGCTTTCCCTCCCACTGCTTTTTCATCGCCGGATAGACGGCGCGGCTCATCATGTAGGGGCCGGTGACGTTGATCCGGAAAATGTTGTCGAAGTCCTCGGGCGTCACGCCCTCGAGATCGCCCTGGGCCTGGAACTTGGTGGTGCCGGCGTTGTTGATCAGGCCGTCGATGCGACCCCACTTCTTCAGCGTCTCGGCGGCCAGCCGGCGGCAGTCGGCATCCTCGCCCATGTTGGCCTGCACCAGGATTGCCTCGACGCCCTTGGCTGTCACGGCCGCGTAGGTCTCGTCGGCTTCCTTCCGGCTCTTGGTGTAGTTGATCGCAACGTTCCAGCCCTTATCGGCCAGATCGATGGCACAGGTCGCTCCCAACCCGGTGGCCGAGCCGGTCACGATCGCCACCTTGCCTGATTTCGCCATGCTTCTCCCCCCGGGGTTCCGTCAGGTCTCTCATAGGCTAGGATCGTCCCGGGAGGCAAAGCGAACGCGACATGGCCGATCTGTTTTCGATGAAGAACCGCGTGGTGCTGCTGACCGGCGCCTCGCGCGGGCTGGGGCGCGACATGGCGCTCACCCTGGCCGCTGCCGGCGCTACCGTGCTGTGCGCCGGCCGCACGGTGAAAGAGCTGGAGTCGACAGCCCGGGCGATCGCCCGCAAGGGCGGCAAGGCGCAGGTGGTGCCGATCGACATCACCGACGAGGCCCAGGTGCGCGAGCAGGTCGAGGCAGTCGTGCGCCGCCACCGCCGGATCGACGTGCTGGTCAACAATGCCGGCATCATCTACCGCGAGGCGATCGTCGACACGCCGACCGACACCTTCCGCAAGGCGATCGAGACCGACCTGACTGGCCAGTTCGTGATGGCGCGCGAGGTCGGGCGCCACATGCTGGCGCGCAAGTACGGCCGCATCGTCAACATTTCCTCGGTGATGGCGATCCTCGGCCGCGCCTCGGTGGCTGGCTATGTCGCGGCCAAGCACGGGCTGGTGGGGCTCACCAAGAACCTCGCCGCCGAGTTCGGCCCGCACGTCACCGCCAACGCCATAGCGCCGGGCTACATCCGCACCGAGCTCAACGTGCCGCTGCAGCAGAATGCCGCCTTCAACGCCATGCTCGAGCAGCGCACCGCGGCCCATCGCTGGGGCAAGCCGGAAGACCTGCGCGGCCCCCTGCTGCTGCTTTCCTCCGACGCCGGTGCCTACATGACCGGCCATACGCTGGTCGTCGATGGCGGCCTGACGACGATCCTGGCGTGACTGCGTCCCGGACGAGGGGCACGAGTGCGGTCGCTCCCTCGAGGTGGCCCCGGCCACGAGCACGAAGGGGGCTCGCCCGATGACTTCGTCAAGCCTTCCGGGCTAGTGTCCGCCGCAACCCGCCAACCCGGAGAACAAGACATGAGCGCCCAGCTTTCGCGCGACGATTGGAGAAGCCGCGCCGGCGGTCTCAGCTACCGCAACCAGGCCTTCATCGCCGGCAAGTTCACGCCCTCGCTCACCGGCAAGACCTTCGACTGCGTCAATCCGGCGACCGGCCAGGTGCTGACCAAGGTCGCGGCTTGCGAGCAGGCCGACGTCGACGCCGCCGTCAAGGCCGCGCGCGCCGCCTTCGACAAAGGCACGTGGGCCAACATGCCACCGGCCAATCGCAAGCGCATCATGCTGAAGCTCGCCGAGCTGATGATGAAGAACCGCGACGAGCTGGCGCTGCTCGAGACCCTCGATATGGGCAAGCCGATCGCCTACTCGACCCGCGTCGACATCCCGGGCTCGGCCAACACCGTGCAGTGGTTCGGCGAGGCGATCGACAAGATCTACGACGAGGTCGCGCCGACGCCGGGCAACGTCGTCGCCATGATCACGCGCGAGCCGGCCGGCGTCGTGGCCGCCGTCGTGCCGTGGAACTTTCCGCTTCTGATGGCGTGCTGGAAGATTTCGCCGGCGCTCGCAGCCGGCAACTCGGTGATCCTGAAGCCGGCCGAGCAGTCGCCCCTCACCGCCATCCGCCTGGCCGAGCTGGCCGCCGAGGCCGGAATCCACGAGGGCGTGTTCAGCGTGCTACCGGGCTTCGGCGAGACCGCCGGCCAGGCGCTCGGCCGCCACATGGACGTCGACGTCCTGGCCTTCACCGGCTCGACCGAGGTCGGCAAGTACTTCCTGAAGTACTCGGGCGAGTCCAACATGAAGCAGGTCTGGCTCGAGTGCGGCGGCAAGTCGCCCAACATCGTGCTGGGCGACGCGCCCGATCTCGACGTCGCGGCCCAGCGCACCGCCTTCGGCATCTGGTTCAACCAGGGCGAGGTCTGCACTGCCGGTAGCCGCCTAATCGTCGAGGACAAGATCAAGGACCAGTTCCTCGAGAAGGTCATGGCGATCGGCCAGAAGATGATGCCGGGCGATCCGCTCGACCCCGCGACCCAGATGGGCGCCATGGTCGACGAGGTCCAGACCAGGCGCGTCATGGGCTACATCGAGGCCGGCCAGAAGGAAGGCGCCAGGCTCAAGATGGGCGGCAAGCAGGTCCATGTCGACAATGCCGGCTCCTTCATCGAGCCGACGGTGTTCGACCAGGTCGACAACAAGATGAAGATCGCCCAGGAGGAGATTTTCGGCCCGGTGCTGTCGGTCATCCCGGTCAAGGATGCCGACCAGGCGCTGGCCGTCGCCAACGACACGATCTACGGCCTCGCCTCGGCGATCTTCACCGCCGACATCAACAAGGCCTTCAGGTTCGCCAAGGGCCTCCGCACCGGCTCGGTATGGGTCAACACCTACGACGGCGGCGACATCACGACCCCGTTCGGCGGCTACAAGCAGTCCGGCATCGGTCGCGACAAGTCGCTGCACGCCTTCGACAAGTTCACCCAGGTCAAGACGACCTGGATCCAGCTCGGCTAGCCCATCTTTCACCAAGCGAGGACGGGCTCAGCAAGGATTCCCGCAAGCTGGGCATTGGTATCCTGGGAGAGCCGACATTTGAGTGATCCAGAGTCCTGCCTGCCCCCAGGCTTTGCGCCCAGGGACCCGCTGTCGAGCTGGGTGCTGGCGGAACCGCGGCCCGGGCTGCGACTGTGGGTCGATCTCGGTGACTACGGCGTGTCGCGGCCGTGCATGACCAATACCTACGAACCGCACGAGACTGCATTCGTCGAAGGTTATCTGCGCCCCGGCATGTCGTTCGTCGACGTCGGGGCAAACATCGGCTGGTTCTCGTTGATCGCCGCGCAGCGTGTCGGTCCGACAGGTCGCGTGATCGCGATCGAGCCGCGCCCGGACTCGGCGAGCCGGCTTGCCATGTCTGCCGCGGAGAACGGGCTCTCGCAAATTGCCGTCCACCGGGTCGCGACCGGTGCCGCGCCGGGTCGCATGAAGGTGGGGGCGCTCATCGCCGGACACAACACCGGCGGCACCTGGTTGCTCACGACCGAGAGCCTGCTGCAGCGGACCTCGGTCGGGCACCAGCTTTTCGACGTCGATGTCGTGCGCCTCGACGACATGGCGATCGGCCGGTGCGATCTGCTGAAGCTCGACATCGAGGGCGCCGAATACCTGGCGCTGCAGGGCGCGCGCGACACCATCCGGCGCTGTCGGCCAGTAGTCCTCACGGAGATCAATGGACCGGTCCTGCGCCTCGTCTCGCAGGTCCCCGCAGCGGCCTATGTCCAGCTGTTGCGCGAGCTCGGCTATCGACCGCATGAGCTTGCTGCCACCGGCCTGGGCCGGCCCTTGGGCGACGATGAGCTTTCGTCGGTCGACGCCTCGTTCAACGTGATTTTCCTGCCCCGTGAACCGGGGTTCTCACCCCGGCGAGCCGATGTCGAGCAAGGCTCTACCGCGGCACATCGCCCTCCAGCATGACGCGGTAGAGATAGCGCGTCTGGGCCATGTCGTAGTCGCCGTTGGCCTTGTGCAGCAGGCAGCGATTGTCCCACATCACGAGATCGCCCGGCTTCCAGGCGTGGCGATACTGGAAGCGCTCGGCCGTCGCGTGGGTGAGCAGGCCGTCGAGCAGCGGCAGCGCCTCCCTGTGATCGAGGCCGAGGATGCCCTCGATGCGGATCGGGTTGATGTAGATCGACCTCGCGCCGCTTTCCGGATGGGTGCGGACCAGCGGGTGCAGCGCGGCGTTGGGAACGCGCTCCTTGTCGGTGTCGCTCAATCCCATCAGCTTCCGCGCGCTGTGGCTGCTTTGATAGACGTGGATGCCCATCAGCGGCGCGATGCGTTCCTTCACGGCTCCCGGCAGAGCCTCGTAGGCCGCCGCCATGTTGGCGTATTGCGTGTCGCCGCCCTTGTCCGGCAATTGAACGGCATGCAAGGCCGTCGCCTTGGGCGGACTCGCGGCATTGGAATGGTCGGTGTGCCAACCCTCGCCGGGAATATAGCGACGGCCGTCGGGATAGCTGTCCTGGTTGGACACGTAGTGGATCTGCGGGCAGTCGGCGATCGCGAACCGCGAATTGTGCTGAACCAGGGTGGTTCCGAACAGCTCGATCGCCTGGGCCAGCTGCGGCGGCTTCAGCGCCTGGTCGCGCACGACCAGAACGCCGCGCGCGACAAAGGCACGGTACATCGCGTCGCGGTCGGCGTCCGCCACCGGTCGCGTGAGGTCGGCGCCCAATACCTCGGCGCCGGTATGCGTGCTCAAAGGCCTGATTTCCATGACCGCCTCGCTATCCTCCGACTGCGCGAAAGCCCTCTCACCGACGGGGCAGGGGCGATCCGTCGAACCCACCGGTCGGCAGCCCGAGGAAATCGACGATGGTGGGCGCGATGTCCACCAGGCTGGTCGGGCGCGACTCCGATCCCACCGAACGCCCGGCATCGTTGATCATCAGGAATGGCCGCGTCTCGTCCGGTCCCCAGCCGCCATGCTGGCCACTGCCGATCGGCGCCGGCTTGCCCCCTTCCAGGGCCACCCAGCGCCGGCCCGGAACGCCGTAGGGGTTGGCTTCGCCCCGGCGTGCCATGTTCACCGCGGCGACGACCCCGCCCCTCGGCTCGAAGCGCTGTCTGGCGAGGCCGTCGCCGGCCAGCACGTCGCTCGCCCATGGCATGCGGCGCATGTCGTCGAGGACGCCGAGCAACGCGCCGCGTCCGCGGTCCGTCGCATAGAGCAGCGCCGCCGTCCCCTGGCCTGCGACCGCCACGTCGCCCTTCGCCAGCAGCTCCTCGAGACCGTTGGCCACCAGCCACCCCTCGATCGCCACGCCCTCGCCGATGGTTTCCTGGCCATGGTCGGACCCGATCAGCAGGAGGATCTCGTCGCCCTCGCCACGCAGCCGCTCGACGGTGCGCACGACCTCGGCGACGCAGCGCTCGGCGCCGCGCAAGGCGTCGGCATGCGCCGGCGAGCCGAGCGGCACGCCATGCAGGGTGTGGTCGGGATCGCAAAGCCAGAGCAGCGCGACCGCCGGCTGGCGCTCGCACAACACCGCGGCGCAGAAGCGCTGCGTCATGGCCCAGTCGCCCGCCGCATCGTGGCTGACCTCGAGGGCATCGCTGCCCTCCAGGCGCCGGCCTCCCGGGGCGAACGAGCCTGCCCGATGATAGACGTGGCCGAAATGCTCGGGGTCGAGGAAATAAGCGGCGCCCGGCGAGACGTTCGAGAAGGCGATGCAGCCGCCGTGGCCGGCAACCCGCTCGGCCAGCGCCGGAACCAGCAGCGTGCCCCCGGTAGCGCTGCGCATGTGGTGGCGAAAGTCCGGGCTGCCGACATCGCGCACGACGATCCGGCCCTGCTCGAGCAGGCCCATCCGGTTGCCATGCAGGCCATGGCGCGCGGGGAAGCAGCCGGTCGTCACCGACGCCGCCGACACACGGGTGACCGACGGGAACACCGCACTATGCTCGGCGCACCACAGGCTGGCGCGCGCAAGGTCGTGCAATACGGGCGTCGTGTCCGCGCGCACCCAGTCGCGACCGAGTCCGTCGCAACACACGAACACCACTCGCCGCGATCTCGCCATGGCTCGAGTTCCTTCACGCGATGGCAGCGTCTCGCGTTCCGGCAGGCATGCATGCCCGCCCCCTTGCGCCGCCGGCCTAATGGTAGTCGACTTCGGCCGACAACTCAGGAGGAAACGATGCAGCTCGGATATTTCGCAATGCCGTCGCATCCGCCCGAACGTCCTCTCAAGGACGGGCACGACTGGGATCTGCAAGTGCTGCGCTGGCTCGACGAGCTGGGCTACACCGAGGCGTGGATCGGCGAGCACCACACGGCGCCGTGGGAGCCGCATCCCTCGCCCGACCTGCTGGTGGCGCAGGCGCTGATGCAGACCAAGAACATCCGGCTCGGTCCGGGCGGCTTCCTGCTGCCCTATCACCATCCCGCGGAGCTCGCCAACCGGGTCGCCATGCTCGACCACATGTCGGGCGGCCGGCTCAATTTCGGCGTCGCGGCGTCCGGCCTGCCGAGTGACTGGGCGATGTTCAACGTCGATGGCATGTCGGGTGTCAATCGCGACATGACCCGTGAGGCGCTCGACATCATCCTGAAGCTGTGGAGCGCCACGGAGCCGTTCGAGTACAAGGGCAAGTTCTGGCACGTCAATCGGCCGGGCGAGATGTTCGGCGTGCTGCGCCCCCATCTCAAGCCGTTGCAGAGCCCGCATCCGCCGATCGGCGTGGCCGGCCTCAGCAAGGGCTCCGACACCCTGAAGCTCGCCGGCGAGAAGGGTTACCTGCCGATGAGCCTCAACCTCAACCCGGCCTATGTCGCCAGCCATTGGGAAGCGGTCGAGATCGGCGCAGCCAAGGCCGGCCGCACCCCCGACCGCGGCGAATGGCGCATGGTCCGCGAGGTGTTCGTGGCCGACACCGACGAGGAGGCGATGCGGCTCTCGGCCGGCTCCTCCATGGGCCGCATGATGCGCGAGTATTTCCTGCCGTTGCTCGGCCAGTTCGGCTTCCTCGAGTACCTCAAGCACGATCAGAGCGTCCCCGACTCCGACGTCACGCCGGACTACTGCGCCCGCCACAACTGGATCATCGGCTCGCCCAGGACCGTCGCCGAGAAGATCGAGAAGATCTACCACGACGTCGGCGGCTTCGGTCAGCTTCTGGTGTTCGGCTTCGACTATGTCGACAACCCCAAGGCGTGGCGCCACTCGCTGGAGCTACTCGCCAAGGAGGTCCTGCCCAAGGTGCAGCATCTCAAGCCGACCAAGGCCAAGCTCGCGGCGGAGTAACCTGCCCGCGCTTCGGCCCCGGATCAATCCTCCCGCCACTGCGTTGGGTCGCCTCAACGCAGTGATGGGTGGCCTGTACCCCTATTCCTCCAGGCGCCGCCCGTTGCATCAGGCGGTGGATTTCGAAGGGCCGCTGTCGCTCAAGGTCGTCCTGCAGGGCCAGGGAGTCTGGCGCACGGGAGCGCGGCGATACACGGTCGACGCCGGTCGCTGTCTCGTGCTCAATCGGGGCGAAAGCTATTCGCTGGCTTTCGAAGCCGCCGAGCCGGTCGAGACATTCTGTCCATTCTTCGCTAACGGTTTCGTGGACGACGCCTTGAGAGCCCTCGTTGCGAGCGACGAAGCGCTGCTCGATAGCCCGACCGTGACAGCGAGCGAGCTCGCCGTGACGCCGCATGTGCGGCCGCTCGAGCCCATCCTGGCCGTGCCACTGCGCACGTTGCGCCGTCTTGCGCGCACCACGGAGCCCGCCGACCTGAACTGGGATGACGCCTTCTTCAATCTCGCGCTGGCTCTGGCGCGTGCGACTGCGGGTTGGCGTACGGAACATGGCGGCCGCAGCCGTCGCGCCTCGACGCGTGCGGAGCTCACACGGCGATTGAATCGCGCCCGCGATTTCATCCATGACGAGGCCCACCGGCGGCTCGTCCTTGCAGACATCGCCGACGTCGCGTGCCTCTCGCCTCACCATTTCCATCGATTGTTCACGACCGCCTTCCGGGCAAGCCCCGCCGCCTACGTGACGGACCTGCGCCTCGAGCGCGCGGCGCGGCGGATCGCGGCGACGGATGCGCCGATCACCGACATCTGCCTGTCGACCGGGTTCGAGAGCCTCGGCAGCTTCTCGACCCGCTTCCGGCGGTCGTTCGGCGCTTCCCCGGGAGCCTGGCGCAGAATCGCAAGATCGGAGAAGTAGGCGATCCCGCTTCGTGCCTAAGGTCGGCCCATGGTCGATATTGTCCAGGCGCGCTCGTTCATCGTGCTCGCCGACTGCCACATCCATCCGGCGCAAGGCATCGACTGGCCACGAGCGGCACTCGATTCCTTCGACGGCGCCGATCTGTTCGTGACCCTGGGCGACATGGGTGAAAGAGCCGGCCTCGATGCCCTGGCCAGGCTCGCCCCGGTCATCGGCGTACGGGGTCGCGACGACGAGGACGACCCCCGCACGGCGCCGCGTCTGCGCGTGCTCGAGGCGGCAGGACTACGCCTGGGCTGCGTGTTCGACCCGATAGAGGCCGACGTCGCCCTTCAGGTCGACCCGCTGGTCTGCGCTTCCTCGCAAACCCTGGAGAGCTTGTTCGGCTCTCAGCTGGATGCCCTGCTCTGGGCGTCTACGCACACGCCCTCGCTCGAACGCGCCGTGGGACGCCTGCACATCAACCCAGGCAGCGTCACATTGCCCAGCAAGGGAGCTCCGGCAAGCTTCGCGAGATTGATCGTTGCAAACGGCGGCATCGAAGCTGAGATCGTCTATTTCCAGCGACCTTGACGTCCCTCAGACGCCGAGGAACATCCAATCAATCGCAGCAATGATCCGGTCGCGAGATGCCGCCAAGTTTGCGACCGGGACACGTAGTTCGCTGGCCGGTACATTGGTAATCGATGGCATAAGCAGGACGAATTCCCGTCCTCCAATCTCGACGACCGGCATGAGCTTTCCACCTACCGGTCCGATTTGCGTCCTTCCAGCCAGAAAAGCAATGACGCGTTCGCGTCCTGAGGCCGCCAGGTCAGCCTGCAGGACAACGACGTATGGGAACGCACGGCGCGCCCGCGCCAGAGGATTGGGGTAGACGTCAAGCTGCATCGTCGCGGTCGGCGAGATGGTCGCGCAACATCTCAGCCGGGGAACCGTGTTTGTCTACGTAGGCGTTGTAGGCCGCGAGGTCCATTTCGATGTCGGCCCGAATCTCGTCGGCCTCCCGCGCTGCCAACGCTGCTGCAAGGGCGGCTTCGGCAACCTGCGAGGCGTTGATGCCGCGAGCTTTGGCCTTGGCGTAAAGATCGCCGTTCAAGGTAAGGCTGACGGTCTTTTTCCTGGCAGACGGATCGAAAAGAGGTCGACGCATTGTCAATTCACCCGGCAAATGACACGTGTGAACAGCATGGGTAGGTGGCGCGGCCTCGTCAAGCCGACCGCTTCGACAGCAGCGCCGCCGCTGCGAAGCCGCACGCGGCAACCAGCATGATGCCGGCGAGCCCCCACAGCACGGGCGTGTAGCCGCCGAAGGCACCCCAGGCGAGCGAGGCCAGGATGGGTCCCGCGGCGCGCATGATATTGGTCGGCATGGTGAGTGCGCCGGAGACCACGCCATAGCCTTCCGGACCGATGAATTCCGGCACGGCCATGCCGCGCAGGATGGTGATCAGCCCATTGGCCACGCCATAGACGATGGCAAACAGGATCAGGCCGTAGACGTCGCTGACGCCGAGCGCGAGCATCGCCATCGAGATGGGGAAGGCGAAGTAGATGCCGGCGCCGAGCTGGATGGTGGTGATGTGCTGCTGGCCGACCATCAGCAGCACGCGGCCCACAACCTGCATGGGACCGATCAGGGCGATGATGGCCATCACCACCCCGGTCGGCACGCCGCGATCGTCGAGCAGCGGGATCAGGTGGAAGCTCATCGCCGAGAAGGCGAGCCCGTAGCCTGCGAAGGCCACGACCAGTCCCCAGAAGGCCGGCACGCGCACCGCCGCGGCGAGCGGGCTCTTCTTCTGCGCTCCATCGGTCGGCGGCCTGGTCTCGGCGATCGGCACCGGCTTTTCTTTCGGGCCGGGAATGAACAGCCAGTGGATCACGGCGAGCGCACCATTGATGGCGGCCAGCACCTCCAGGCTCGACTGCCAGCCGACGCGCTCGATCAGGAACTGCGTGAAGGGAATGCCGAAGGTGCTGGCGAGGCCGCCGACGAAGGTCATCAGCAGGATCGCCTGCCGGTAGCGCGGGCCATAGACCCGCGTGATGATGGCGAAGGCCGGCTCGTAGAGCAGGACGGCCTGGCAGGCGCCCAGGCCCAGCCACAGCACATAGAACAGCGGCAGCGATTCGATGCGCGGCCACCAGAGCAGGAGGCCGGCTGCCAGCAGCGAGCCGCCGGTCATCAGCTTGCGGCCGTGCCCGCGGTCGATCCAGGCGCCGACCGCGATCGAGCTGAGACCGGCCACCATGAGTCCGGCCGAGAGCGCGCCGAACATGCCGCTGCGCGACCAGCCGAGCTCCTCGCCCATCGGTCCCACGAACAGCGGAAAGGTGTAGTAGATGAGGCCCCAGGAGATGAGCTGGCCGAACGACAGCATCCACAGGATCGTCACAGGGCGTTTTCGCCACGGTCCCGCCGCCGCATCCTTGGCCATAATGGCGCCGCCATGCCCTCGTTACAGAACGGTGACAGTAGCGTCGCGCCGGCCGGGAGCCCAGCAGCATGAGTTCGACCAAGCGGATCAATCTCGCCCTGCAGGGTGGCGGCTCGCACGGCGCGTTCACCTGGGGCGTCCTCGATGCACTGATCGAGGATGGGCGGCTGGAAATCGAGGCGGTCAGCGGCACCAGCGCGGGCGCCATGAATGCCGCGATCCTGCTGCAGGGTTGGTCGCAGGGCGGCGGCCCGGGCGCGCGCGAGGCGCTGCGCCGCTTCTGGCGCGAGCTCGGCGCGATGTCGATCGCCAGCCCGATCCGCCGCACGCCGTTCGACCGGCTCCGGGGCAACTGGAACCTCGACGATTCGCCAGGTGCGCTGTGGGCAGACCTCGTCCAGCGCACGCTCTCGCCGTGGCAGCGCAACCCGCTGAAATTCGATCCCCTGCGCGACCTCCTGGTCCGTCACTTCGACGAGAAGGCCGTGCGCGCCTGCCACAACATCAAGGCCTTCATCGCCGCGACCAACGTGCAGACCGGCAAGGTGCGGATCTTCACCCGCGACGAGCTGTCGATCGATGCCTTGCTCGCCTCGGCCTGCCTGCCCAACGTCCACGATGCCGTGGTGATCGACGGCGTGCCCTACTGGGATGGCGGCTTTCGCGGCAATCCGCCGATCTGGCCGTTCATCTACCATTGCGGCAGCGCCGACGTCGTCGTGGTCGAGGTCGATCCGCCCGAGCGTCCCGGTATCCCGACATCCAACGCCGAGATCGCCGACCGGCTGAACGAGATCACCTTCGGCGGCGCACTGATGGCGGAGATGCGGGCCATCGCCTTCGTCCAGGAGCTGATCGCCAAGGACGCCGTCAGCGTCGACTTCGGCAGGCGGCTCAAGAACGTCCTGGTCCATTCGATCGCCGACCCGGCCTCCCTGGCGCCGCTCGGCTCCGTCAGCAAGTTCAACATCGAGCCCGATTTCCTTGAGCATCTGTTCGGCCTCGGACGCAAGGCCGCAACCTCATGGCTCGCTTCGACGTTCGAGTCCGTCGGCGTCATCAGCAGCCTCGACATTCGGGCGCGCTTTCTGTGAAGTAGGAGGATCATGAGAATAGGCATCGATCTCGGCGGTACCAAGATCGAGGGCATCGTGCTCGACGACGCCGGCGAGGAACGGGCGCGCATGCGCGTGAAAACCCCGCCAGGCAGCTACGAGGAAACCGTGCGCGCCGTGGCGGACGTCGTCCACGCGCTCGAGGCACGCGTCGGCGTGCGCTGCCGGGTGGGCGTCGGCCATCCCGGCGCCCTCTCGCCGGCGACCGGCCTCGTCAAGAATGCCAACTCCACGCACCTCAACGGCCATCCGCTCGACCGCGACCTGCGCTTGGCGCTGGCGCGCGAGGAGGTCAAGCTGTCCAACGACGCGAACTGCTTCGCCGTCTCGGAGGCCGCCGATGGCGCCGCGCGGCTGGCCCCCATCGTCTTCGGCGTCATTCTCGGCACCGGCGTAGGCGGCGGGGTCGTCATCGACGGGCGACCCCTGCTCGGTGCGCAGGCGATCGCCGGGGAATGGGGCCACAACGCGCTCCCCCTGCCGCGAGACGACGAGCGGCCTGGCCCGCCATGCTATTGCGGCCGCCGGGGCTGCGTCGAGGCGTGGCTGAGCGGGCCTGCCTTCCAGGCGCAATACGCCAAACGCACGGGCCGGCAGATGATCGCCACCGACATTGCGGCCGCAGCCGAGTCGGGGGATCGCGAGGCGCTTGATTGCCTGGAGCAGTATTGTGACCGCTTGGCGCGCTCGCTCGCCAATGTCGTCAACCTGATCGACCCGCACGTCATCGTGCTGGGCGGCGGCCTGTCGAAGATGCAACCGATCTACCGGCGCGTCCCGGAGCTTTGGAAGCGCTACATCTTCTCCGAGGCGGACAGCATCGCCACCAGGCTCGAGCCGCCCGTCCACGGCGACTCGAGCGGCGTGCGCGGGGCCGCCTGGCTGTGGCCGATCTGACTTCCTCCTCCTCCCCAGCTTCGCTGGGGAGGAGTATGAGTCACCTGAACGGCGGCTCGTCGAAGCTGCGGAGCTTGCGCGAGTGCAGCGAACCCAGCTCGCTGCGCAGCAGGTCCAGGGTCTCCAGACCGATGCGCAGGTGCTCGCCGACCGCGCGCTGGTAGAAGCGCGTCGCCGCCCCCGGCAGCTTGATCTCGCCGTGCAGGGGCTTGTCGGATACGCAGAGCAAGGTCCCGTAGGGCACGCGCAGGCGATAGCCCTGGGTCGCCAGCGCCGAGCTTTCCATGTCGACGGCGATGGCGCGCCCGTGATTGATGCGACGCCGCTCCTGCGACCAGCGCAGCTCCCAATTGCGATCGTCGTAGCTCACCACGGTTCCGGTGCGCAGCCGGCGCTTCAGCGCGTCGCCGCGCTCGCCGGTAACCCGTTCGGCGGCCTGCTGCAGCGCCACCTGGACTTCCGCCAGGGCGGGCACCGGAACCTCCGGCGGCACCAGCTCGTCGAGGATTCGATCGCGCCGCATGTAGGCGTGCGCCAGCACGTAGTCGCCGATGGTCTGCGACTGCCGCAGGCCGCCGCAATGGCCGATCATCAGCCAGCAATGGGGGCGCAGCACCGCCAGATGGTCGGTTGCGTTCTTGGCATTGGAAGGCCCGACGCCGATGTTTACGATCGTCACCCCGCCCAGCCGGTCGGAACGCAGGAGGCTGTAGGCCGGCATCTGGAAGCGATGCCACGACGTCGCGGCGACGGCGGCATCGGCCGCCGGCAGCACATCGCCGCGCCGCATCACGGCGCCACCCGGCAGCACGAGCTGGGTGTAGGGGCTGCCCGGCCTGCCCAGCTCCTCGATCGCCCAGGTGACGAAATGCTCGACGTAGCGCTGATAGTTGGTGAAGAGGATCCACGGCTGGATGGTGCGCCAGTCCGTGCCGGTGTAGTGCACGAGACGGCGCAGCGAGAAATCGACCCGCACGGCATCGAACAGCGCGAGCGGCCGCGACCGCCGGTCCTCGAACACCCATGTTCCGTCGGCGATCTCATCGCCGACATTGGCGAGCACCGGCGTCGGGAAATGGCGGGCCAGCTCGGCAACCGACAGCTCGCCGTGGATGAACTCGTCGCCCTCTTCCGTGACGAATGGATAGGGAATTTCCTGGCCGCTCGCGACGACGTCGAGGCGGGCACCGAACTCGTCGACCAGCGGCCGCAATTGCTCGAGCAGGTATTCGCGGAAATAGGCCGGTTGCGTCACCGTCGTCGAATAGAGCCCCGGCGTCTGGAACTTGGCCCAGGCACGCCGGGTGAAGCGGACGGCGCCGGCGGGGCGCCAGTCGACCCGCAGCTCGGGATAGCGGAAGCGGCTGCGTTCCTCGGGCGACGGTTCGACGCCCGAGCGCACGAACCGCGCCAGAGCCTCGCGCAGTGCCGCACTCGCGGCCGAATGCAGCAGCTCGAGCCGGTCCACGGCCTGGTCGGGCGTCAGGCCGGCGTCCAGGGCATCGCCATCCGTCACGGAACGGTCACTTGCAGTCCGGTTTGGGCAAGGCCTCCAGTCGCGTGATGCGATACTCGATGCCGCCTTCGCCTTCCTCATGCGTGCCGTAGAGCTCGATGCCGTTGTCGAGGGTGACGCTGCTCATCTCGAAGGCCGGCTCGCCCGCCCCCTTGGACTGGGCATCGAAGAAACCGGCGCGATAGTAGATGCGCCCGCGGCCATCGACGAGCGATTCCGCCCCGTCGGGAATCTTCACGTCGGCCAGGCGCCTGGGCACCTTGCCGATCAGGATGTTGACCAGTTGCGGCGGCTTCACCTTGTCGCCGAAGAAGAACAACGCTTCGAAGCCGCTCTCGCCGGCCTTGGCCTGGCGGATGGTCTCGCGCGAGATCGCCACCGGGAACATCGTGCGGACCGGCAAGGCGACAGACTGTCCGCTCGGCTCGGAGAAGCGCGCCTCTCCGCTGCCATCGTCGCCGAGCATGGCCTCGCCCTTGAACACGGTGCTTTGCCGGCCGCTCACCGACGTCCGATGCTCGAAGCGCAGCCGTTTGCCGTCGCGGCTCTCGGTCATCTGCGATTGCTGCTCGTTGGCGACCGAGGCGCGCGGCCCCGCGACCTCGAGCCTGAGACGCTGGTTGATGGCATAACCCTCGCAGGTCAGGCGCAGCTCGTAGGCGTAGGTACCGGGTGTGCCGGCGCCCGGCTTGCCGCGCTCCAGCGCGACCACCGAATAGGCGGCGCGATGCGGCGCGATCTCCTGCGCAGCGGACGGCGCGACCTGGGCCGCCAAGGCGGCCAAGACGGCGGGAATCGTCGAACGGGCTTTCAGCATCGCGGCCTCGGCAAGGCTTGAAGTTGGACCAGACGAGCATCGATGGCAAAGTCGCCGTAGTCGAGCAGCATCGAGCGCGCGATGCCGTTGGCAAGCAGGTCGAGTGCCAATTCATACTCGGGATGGGCGCTGCCTTGATCGCCGGCGGCGAAGAAGGCGAGCCGCACGTTCCAGGAAGGCTGGTTGCGTAGCAGGCCGACATCGCCGCGCACCGGCGGGCCGGTCGCGCGCGGCGCGCGACCGATCACGGCATTGACCTGGAAGGCGCCGTCGAGGCGGGCGCCGTCGAACACGCTGTAGGAGGCCGACTGATCGCCGCTTCGCGCATGCTGGATGATCAGGACGAGATGGCTGGTCGGGAACAGGGTGCCGGCCGGCAACTCGAAGCTGCGCGCCTCCGGCAGGGTGAAAGACGCGCGGCCGGTCGCTCCCTGGCCTTGCAACTCGGCCTGTCCCCGCAGTTCCTCCTCGACCTCGTCGTTCTGGATGTTGCGCACGCTGAAGCTCAATCTGAGCCCGTCTTTGGACTCATAGCTGCTGAAGCTCGAATCGGTGTCGAACTCCTCGCCATCGTTGCGCAGGAACTTGAGCTTGATGCGCTGCTTCACTTCCCAGCCATCGCAGGAATCGACGGTCTCCAGCACCATGCGGCCGTTCACGTCGACGATCCCGCTGTTGGGACGGGAGACCGAGAGCTTCATGTCGTAGGTCGCACGATGCGGCACCAGGACGACGTCCGGCGGCTGCTGCGCGTCGACCGCCGTTATCCACAGGCCCAACAGCAATGCAATGCCGATGGCGGCGACAGAGGCCGCGATCGGGTCGCGAGAACGGCGAAAACTAAGCTTGATCAACGGGCAATGGCGTGAGGCTAGGCCTTGTAGCCGGACTGCCAAGCGTAATATCCATGCCTGCGGAATGCCACAATGATCGCCTGCGGCAGGGCTGCACAGGGAGAGGGACGCACATGACGATCGCCAAACCGAAGGTCCTCGCCACACGGCACTTTCCGCCCGACGTCGAGGCCCGTCTTGCTGCCAACTTCGATGCCGTCCTGAACCCCGAGGACCGACTCTATGACGGTCCGGAACTGGTCGCCGCGACCGCCGGCTGCGATGCCATCATGTGCGCCGCGGGCGACCCTTTGACTGCGCAAACAATCGCCGCCCTGCCGGCGTCGGTGCGCATGATTGCGACCTTTTCCGTGGGCTACGAGCATGTCGACGTGGCCGCCGCCGCCAAGCGCGGCATCGCCGTCAGCAACACACCGGATGTCCTGACCGACGCCACGGCGGATATCACCTTGCTCTGCCTGCTCGGGGCAGCCCGCCGGGCGCATGAAGGCGCCCACATGCTGAGGACCCGCAACTGGACCGGTTGGACGCCGACCCAGCTGATGGGCGTCCACGTCACCGGCAAGCGTCTGGGCATCCTCGGCATGGGCCGCATCGGCCAGGCGGTGGCCGACCGGGCGCGGGCCTTTCGCATGCAGATCCACTACAGCAACCGCAATCGGCTGCCCCCCGACCTCGAGAAGGGCGCCGTCTTCCATGCCGATCCCGAGGCGATGCTGCCACATTGCGACTTCCTGTCGATCAACGCCCCGATGAGCCCGGCGACCCGCAAGTGGGTCAATGCCGAGCGCATCGCCAGGCTGCCGCCGGGGGCGATCGTGGTGAACACGGCGCGCGGCGGGGTAGTCGACGACGAGGCACTGATCGGCGCCCTCAGGTCGGGCCGCCTCGCTGCGGCCGGCCTCGACGTGTTCGAGGGCGAACCCACGATCCATCCGGACTATCACGACATCCCCAACGCGTTCCTGATCCCGCACATGGGCTCCGCAACGGTCGAGACGAGGAACGCCATGGGCTTCAAGGCGCTCGACAATCTCGAGGCCTTCCTGCTCAGGAACCAGACGCCGCCCGACCTCGTGAAGCTTTCCTAGCCGGCTTGGTCTTCGCCTTCTTGACCAGCGTGGCCGGCTTGGCCGCAGGCGGCGGCATCGACGCCGGGTCGGCCACCACAGCCTTCGCGGTGGCACCAGCCGGCGGCGGCATCGACGCTGCCGGAGCCATTGGCGCCGGGTCGGCCACTGCAGCCTTCGCGGTGGCACCAGCCGGCGGCGGCCTCGCCTCTGACGGAGCCATCGGCGCCGGGTCGGCCACTGCAGCCTTCGCGGTGGTACCAGCCGGCGGCGGCCTCGCCGCTGCCGGATCCATTGGCGCCGGATGGGCCAGCGCCGCAGGCAGCGCAGCCTGCGGGGTGGCGGGAGGCGAACCCGGCGGCGGCGCCGACGCATATGCGGCGGCATCCCAGCTCGCCCCCGGAACACCGGGACCGGATCGCAGCGGCGCGACATATTGCACGCCGTCCTCCGCGACCATGCGCTGGGGTTGGGCATAGTCGACTTCGTACGGGTCGTGACCGTCCTCCCGCTCGGTGCACACCGGGCGACCGCGGAAGACCCGCCACATGGCGCAATCCTTCTTGGAGACCATCGACATCAGATGGTCGGTCGACGTCTTGTCGCTGGCGGCGAGCAAGCCGCCGTCGGCGGCATAGCTCGCTCCCACGATCAGCGGAGGCGCACCGCACCCGGCCGTCGCGAGGGCCAGGCCGACGAGCATGGGCAAGGACAGAAACGCGAGCCTGAAATAGCTCATGAATCACTTAATCAAATAAATGTAATTCCCTGAATTTATTCGATTAAGTGAGCCAGGTCAAAGGCCCAAGGCGGCTACTACCCCTAGTCCTTGCGGGGTTGCGGCAGGCGCAACCCGATGTGCAGCTCGCGCAGCTTCTCCGGCAGCAGCTCGGTCGGCGCGTCCATCATCAGGTCGACCGCCTGCTGGTTCATCGGGAAGCAGATGACCTCGCGGATGTTGGGTTCGTCGGCGAGCAGCATGACGATGCGGTCGACGCCGGGTGCGGCGCCGCCGTGCGGCGGGGCGCCGTAGCGGAAGGCGTTGAGCATGCCGCCGAACCGGCGCTCGACCTCCTCGTTGCTGTAGCCGGCAATGCCGAAGGCCTTGAACATGATGTCCGGGCGGTGATTTCGGATGGCGCCGGAGCAGAGCTCGATGCCGTTGCAGACGATGTCGTACTGCCAGGCGTTGATGGTCAGCGGGTCCTGGGTTTCCAGCGCCTCCAGGCCACCTTGGGGCATCGAGAACGGGTTGTGGCTGAAGTCGATCTTCTTCGCCGTCTCGTCGTACTCGAACATCGGAAAGTCGACGATCCAGCAGAACTCGAAGGCGCCTTCGGCGATCAGCCCGAGTTCCTGGCCGACCTTGGTGCGGACATGGCCGGCGAACTTCCAGGCGGCCTCGGGCTTGTCGGCGACGAAGAACACCGCGTCACCGTCCTCCGCCCCGGTCAGGGCCTTCAGGCGGGCAAGTCGCTGGTCGGTGACGAACTTGGCGATCGGGCCGCGGCCGGCGCCGTCCTCCAGCACGATGTAGCCCAGTCCGGGCTTGCCCTCGGCCTGGGCCCAGGAATTGAGCTTGTCGAAGAAGCTCCTGGGCTGGGAGGCTGCCTTGGGTGCCCGCAGCGCGCGCACCACGCCGCCGCCCGCCACGATGCCGGCGAACACCTTGAAGTCGGAGCCGGCGAAGACCTCGCCGGCATCGACGATGCGCAGCGGGTTGCGCAGGTCGGGCTTGTCGGTGCCGTAGGTCAGCAGCGCCTCGGCATAGGGGATGCGCGGGAACGGGAAGCGCGTCACCGTGCGCGGCGCCTCGCGGCCGAAGCCGGCGAACTCCTCGAACACGCCGCCCAGCACCGGCTCGATGGCGGCGAAAACGTCCTCCTGGGTGACGAAGCTCATCTCGAAATCGAGCTGGTAGAACTCGCCCGGGGCGCGGTCGGCGCGGGCGTCCTCGTCGCGAAAGCACGGCGCGATCTGGAAGTAACGGTCGAAGCCCGACACCATCAGCAGCTGCTTGAACATCTGCGGCGCCTGCGGCAGGGCGTAGAACTTGCCGGGATGCAGGCGGCTCGGCACGACATAGGACCGGGCACCCTCCGGACTATCCGCCGTCAAGATCGGTGTCTGGAACTCCATGAAGCCCTGCTCGATCATGCGCCGGCGCAGCGAGGCGATGACCTGGCTGCGCAGCACGATGTTGCGGTGCAGCTTGTCCTTGCGCAGGTCGAGGAAACGGTACTTCAGCCGCAGTTCCTCAGGCGAGGTGTCGTTCTCGATGTGAACCGGGATAGGCAGCGTCTCGGCCATCGACTGCACGACCATCTCGGCGGCGTCGAGCTCGATCTGGCCGGTGGCAAGTCGCGGATTCACGGTCGCTGGCTCGCGCGCCACGACCTTGCCGCTCACCGTGATCACACTCTCGTTCCGCACCGCTTCGGCGACCTCGAAGACCGGGCTGGCGACGTCGAGCACCACCTGGGTCACGCCATAGTGGTCGCGCAGGTCGATGAACAGCAGATTGCCGTGGTCGCGCTTGCGCTGGACCCAGCCGGACAGGCGGACCTGCTGGCCGACATGCTCGGACCGCAACTGGCCACACGTATGGGTTCGGTAGGGGGAAGACATTGCTGATTGTCCGGATTCTGGCGGGCCGGCAAGAGGCACGGATTGGCCCGCCAAGTCAAGCCGACCGGGCATCCCCGGCTTTGCCGGAAGCGTTCGCGCCGGCTATACATCGAGATCAATGAAGCTGATTACCACGACCGACCAGTTGGCGGCCTTCTGCAAGCCCCTGGCGACGACCGAGTTCATCGCCGTCGACACCGAGTTCATGCGCGAGCGCACCTACTGGCCAAGGCTCTGCCTGGCCCAGGTGGCGGGCCCCGACGAGGCGGCCGCGATCGATTCCCTGGCCGAGGGCATCGACCTCGCCCCGCTGGAAGAGCTGATGGCCAACCCGGCGGTCCTGAAGGTCTTCCATGCGGCACGACAGGACATCGAGATCTTCTACCAGCGCATGAACCAGGTGCCGCAGCCCCTGTTCGACACCCAGGTGGCGGCCATGGTGTGCGGCCACGGTGAGGCGGCGTCGTACGAATCGCTGGCCGCCCGCCTCGCCAAGGCCAAGATCGACAAGTCGAGCCGCTTCACCGACTGGAGCCGCCGGCCGCTCAGCGAACGCCAGATCACCTATGCACTGTCCGACGTCACTCATCTGCGGGTGGTCTACGAGAAGCTGAAGCGCCAGCTCGAGAAGACTGGCCGCTTGTCGTGGATCGCCGAGGAGATGGCGGTGCTGAACGACCCGGCGACCTACCGGGCCGATCCCGACCTGGCATGGCGCAGGCTGAAGCCGCGCAGCGCCTCGCCGCGCATGCTGGCGACGCTCAGGGAGATCGCGGCATGGCGCGAGCGCACCGCCCAGCGGATCGACATCCCGCGCCAGCGCCTGCTGCGCGACGAGCAGCTGCTCGAGATCGCCAGCCACGCGCCGCGCAGCCTCGAGGAGCTCGCCATCACGCGCGGCCTCGGCCGCGGCTTCGCCGAGGGCTGGCAGGGCCGCGAGATCCTGGAGGCGGTCGAGCGGGCACGTCAGATTCCCGACGCCGAGTTGCCGGCGCGCGACCGCCAGGGCGAGCAGCTGCGCGCACCCGCGCCCGTCGTCGACCTGCTGCGTACCCTGCTGCGCCTCAAGGCCGACGAGGCCGGCGTCGCCGCCCGCCTGGTGGCGAGCGCCGACGAGCTCGACCGCCTGGCCGCCGGCCGGCGCGACATCCACGCCCTGCGCGGCTGGCGGCGCGAGATCTTCGGCGCCGATGCCATCGACCTGATCGAGGGCCGGCTGGCGCTCGCCCTGTCCGGCGAGCAGGCCCGGCTGATCCCGACACCCATCGTGGCGGCGTAGCCCCCCTCTCCTCCCCGTGTGCATCTCCCCCGCAAGACGGGCAGGGCATGCGCATATGGAACATTTCTCCGTCATCCCGAGCGGAGCCGCCTGAAAGGCGCTGGTTACAGCGCCATTGGCGGCGCAGTCGAGGGACCTCTCTTGCCCGTGCCGAAACAAGAACGGTCCCTCCACTACGCCTCCCTTCGACTGAGCTCAGGGCAGGCGCTGCGCTCGGCTTCGGTCGGGATGACGGCATCTTCTGCCATGAATGCCCTGGCAGGACGGGACGACGCGGACCCTACGCCTCCGCCACAATCACAGGCCGGAGGTCGAAGGCTTCCGCGGCGTTTTCCAGGCGGCGGGATGTCACGTCGCCCAGGCTGCCGTTGGCGGTCGACGGCACGATCAGGCGCAGCTCGCGCTCGACGCGGCGCAGGCGGACCTGGGTCAGCAGGCCAGGTGCGCCGCCCGACAGGTTGTAGGCCAGCCTGAGGCAGGCGCCGAGGCGGCGGGCGAAGGTCCGCCCCCGGCCGTCGGACAGGCGTAGCGCCGTGCCGAGCATCGCCGAGCGCGGGTCGCTCTTGTAGCGATAGGCCAGCGCCATCGCCAGCACCGCCCGCTCGTGATGGCTCATGCCGGGCGCCGGCAGATGGAGCACGCGCACGTAGGCCTGCTCGGCGCGGTAGTCTGGGTGGTCGTCCCACGAGATGTCGCTGAGATGGCAGGCCGCGGTACGCAGCACGCGCTCGGTCTCGGTCTCGCCGTGGAACACCGGCGTCAGCCAGTCGAAGATCTCCGATGGCTCGAGGTCGAAGCGGCGCCAGCCGGCGCCCTGCTCCTCGGCGAAGGCGATCAGGGGATGGCGCATCCGCTCGGCCTCGCCGAGCCGTGAGTAATAGAAGCCCTCGCGCAGGCCGAACGCCGAGAACACGACGCTGCGCGGCTTCAGCACGGCGAGCAGGCGGTCGAGCGCCAGGCAGGCCAGCGGCAGGGTGTCGACGCGGCGGCGCGACACACCCGGCATCTTCTCGAGCGATCGCGCGCTCTGCACGGCGATCAGCCGGGCGACGGCGCGGGCCTCCTCGGCGGCGATCTCGTAGTGGTGGATGATGTGCAGCGGGTAGCCCGCCTGCTCCATGTGCAGGCGGGCGAAGGAGCGCCACGCCCCGCCCACGGCATAGAAGGTCTCGCCGGTCTCCTCGCGCAGCCAGCGCACGCTCTCGATCGCCTCCAGCACGACGCGCGAGGGATCGCTCCTGCCCGACGACATCAGCCGGAGCGGCCCGACCGGCAGGGTCGTCGACGAGCCCAGCCGCCCGCCATGCAGCGCCACCAGCTCGAGGCTGCCGCCGCCCAGGTCGCCCATCACGCCGGCCGCCGCGGGAATGCCGCAGATCACGCCGTAGCCCGAGTAGCGCGCCTCGTCGTGGCCGCTCACGACATGCGCCTCGATGCCGGGCCGGCTCGCCAGCGCGCGCATGAAATCGGCGCCGTCGGCGGCATCGCGAACCGCTGCGGTCGCCAGGAGATCGAGCGACTCGACCTTCATGTTGTGGGCCAGCGTGTGGAAACGATCGATGTTGGCCAGCGCCATGGCGACGCCTTCGGAATTGAGCCGGCCGGTGGCGTCCAGCCCGCGCGCCAAGCCGCACATGACCTTCTCGTTGAACACCGGCAGGGGCGCCCGGCTCTTGCGCTCGTAGACGACGAGGCGGATCGAGTTGGAGCCGACGTCGATGATCCCGACTCTCCCCTTGCCCGTGGCCGCGCGCGAGGCGACGGCGTCAGGGGCGGGACTGTCCAGGGTGGCTTCGCCGTCCATGCGCGCTCCCTCTAGCCCACTCCGCGCCGGTTTGCAGCGCCGATCGATGCGCGACGTGACGCCGCTGCCCGGGCCTCTCCCCCCGAGTGCGCCGACACGTCGCCAACTTTGCCGTCATCGGGCAGGGCATTCGCCTGTGACGGGCCCGAGCGGAACTGCCTGATCAGCCGCTGTTTGCAGCGCCATTGGCGGCACGGTCGAAGGGACCGTTCGACCCTGCTCTACGAGCTCAGCACCAGCCTCGGCACTGCGCCGGAAAGCTTAAGGGCGCTGCCGCGGCCCGACAGCGACGGGTTCGTCATGAAATAGTCATGGGCGATGAAGGGCTCCTTGCCGATCGGCGGCCGGCTGTAACCGCCGTCGGGTCCCATCACCCAGCTCTGCCCGTCGTCCTTGAGGTTGGCCACCATGATCTGGTCGAGCACCTGCTCGTGCACTGTCGGGTTCTCGACCGGGCAGAACAGCTCGACGCGGCGATCGAGGTTGCGCGGCATCCAGTCGGCCGACGAGATGAACACCTTGGCCTCGGGCGACGGCAGGGTCTTGCCGTTGCCGAAGCAGAAGATGCGGGCATGCTCGAGGAAGCGGCCGATCATGCTCTTGACCCGGATGTGCTCGCTCAGGCCCTTGACGCCCGGACGCAGGCAGCAGATGCCGCGCACCACCAGGTCGATCTGGACGCCCGCCCGGGACGCGGCATAGAGCCGGTCGATCAGCGGCGCATCGACCAGCGAGTTGAGCTTGGCCCAGATCGCCGCCGGCCGGCCCGCCCTGGCGTTGTCGATCTCCGACTCGATCAGGCCGTACAGGGTCTTGCGCAGCGTCGCCGGCGCGTAGGCGATCTTCTCCATCTTCTCCGGCCTGGCATAGCCCGTCATGTAGTTGAACAGGCGTGCCGCATCGCGCCCCATCGCCGGATCGCAGGTGAAGAACGACAGGTCGGTGTAGAGCCGCGCCGTGATCGGATGATAGTTGCCGGTGCCGAAATGCACGTAGGTGCGCGTCGACTGCGCCTCGCGCCGCACCACCATCGACACCTTGGCGTGAGTCTTGAGATCGATGAAGCCGTAGACCACCTGCACGCCGGCGCGCTCGAGGTCGCGCGCCCAGCGGATGTTGGCTTCCTCGTCGAAGCGCGCCTTGAGCTCGACCAGCGCCGTCACCGTCTTGCCCGCCTCGGCCGCCGCGATCAGCTCCTTGACGATCGGCGAATCGTGGCTGGTGCGGTAGAGCGTCTGCTTGATCGCCACCACCGCGGGGTCGCGCGCCGCCTGGCGCAGGAACTGCACGACGACGTCGAAGCTCTCGTAGGGGTGATGGACGACGATGTCCTTGGCGCGGATGGCGGCGAAGCAGTCGCCGCCGAAATCGCGGATGCGCTCGGGGAAACGCACGTTGTAGGGCACGAACTTGAGGTCGGGCCGGTCGTCGACGATCACCGCCTTGACGTCGACGATGTTGAGCATGCGGTCGAGGTGGAAGATGTGCACCGTCTGGGACTGCGCCGTGACCTCGAGCTGGTCGAACAGGAAATCGCGCAGCTCGGCCGGCATCGCGCTGTTGACCGAGATCGAGATCAGGTCGCCGCGGCGCCGGCGCTTCAGCGCGCTCTCGTAGAGCAGGACGAGATCCTCGGCCTCCTCGTTGATCTCGACGTCGCTGTCGCGGATCAGGCGGAACACCGCCTGCTCGATCACCTCGTAGCCCGGGAACAGCCGTGGCAGGGCGATGTCGACCAGGTCCTCGAGCGACAGGAAGCGGATCGCCGGCCCGGGCAGGCGGATGAAGCGGTCGAGCTGCGGCGGCAGCGGCAGCAGGGCCATCAGCGGCCGGCGGTCGTCGCGCCGCTGCAGCTTGAGGATGGCCGAGAAGCTGCCGTTGGGCAGGAACGGGAAGGGATGCGCCGGATCGATGGCGAGCGGCGTCAGGATGGGGAAGACCTGGTCGATGAAGTATTGGTCGAGCCAGGTTCGCTCGGCGTCGCTCAGCTCGCCAACTTCCAGCACGGCGACGCCTGCCTCGCGCAGGTCGCCTTGCAGCGCCGCCCAGGTCTCCTGCTGGTGCGCCATCAGCACCGAGGCGCGCTCGCGGATGGCGGAGAGCTGCTCGGCCGGCGTCATGCCGTCGTCGCTGCGCAGCGTGCCGCGCGTCTGCAGCATGTCGACCAGGCCGGCGACGCGCACCATGTAGAACTCGTCGAGGATGTCGGCCGAGATCGACAGGAAGCGCACGCGCTCGAGCAGCGGATGACGCTTGTTGCTCGCCTCCTCCAGCACGCGGGCGTTGAAGGAAAGCCAGGACAGCTCGCGATTGATGAAGCGCTGCGGGTTGTCGGATGCTATCTCGAGACCCAGAGGGTGGCTCGGTGTCGGTGTCGGAGCTGGGGTGAGGGCATCCATCGTCGACCTCTGAGGGGGCGTGGGCCTGAAACGGTTCACGGCGACGGTAACGCTTCTGCCTGTGCGAGTCATGGCAATTAACCAGAGGCTTGTTATGACTGCCTTTTTCGGGTTCGGCACTTGACCCGTACGCTTCTCCTCCTGCGGCATGCGAAATCGGCCTGGAGCGATCCACGGCTCGACGACCACGACCGTCCCCTCAACCGCCGCGGCGAGCGCGCCGCCAAGGCGATGGCCGACCATTTCGCCCGCCTCGGCCTGCGGCCCGACCTGATCCTGTGCTCGACCGCTCTCAGGACCCGCCAGACCCTGGCCCCGATCGTGGCCACGCTGGCTGCCCCGGCCCCGCCGATCAACCTCAGCAAGGACCTGTACCTCGCATCGGAGGATGTGCTGCTGGCCCAGCTCCAGGCGGTCGGCGACGATGCGGCAACGGTCCTGCTGATCGGCCACAATGACGGCATCTGGCATTTCGCGACGGCGCTGGCCGGCGACGGCCCGCCCGCGGAGCTCGCCGCGCTGCGCGACAAGTTCCCGACCGGCGCGCTGGCCACGCTCGCCCTGCGCGACGGGCCGTGGCGCACGCTGGGCTCCGGTGCTGCCCGACTTGTCTCCTTCGTCCGCCCGCGCGATCTCGGCATCGTCTGAGCCGGCGCCACACGGCGGCGCGGGCAAAGGCAGTGGGCCCTGATACCTGCGTCCCCGGCGTCCCGCCGCACGGTCACCAGTCTCACCGGCACCCTGCCATGCTCCGGCGTGACGACCGGATTGCCCATCGATACGGAGAGTCCCCGAGCAAAATACGGCCGAGCCCGGGAAAGTGCCGTGGGTCGAGGCTTTTGGCGCCGTTCGACAACGCCGAACAGGGAAAATTATCAGGGAATTGCGCACACCAGATCAGGCAATTCGAGCCATCGAAGCAGGGAAGTCGAAGCAGCGGACCAGGGAAGCCGGCGCATCGGACGGACACTGGAGCACACCGGGGCTGGCGGCGCGTGGCGCGCCGGCCCACAAAGTAAATCGACCTGCGATTCTTGCGGTCGGTGCGGTCGCTTGCGGTCGCAGCCTTTGGAATCAAGGGGTTGGCCCGACCGCAAGAACCGGTCGCCGACCCCTGGTGCGGTCGCACCCGCCGTCTTGCGGTCGCATCCGCCGTCCTGGGGTCGCCGTCGTCCGACTCCCGCTCCGTCGCGACGTCGCCTCGCCCCTTCCACGAGCGGTCCTGAAAAGGGGGCGCCGATTCTTGCGTCATTTGCGTCATTGCGTCATTGCCCTTTGCGTTCAAGGACTTGGCGGTGTCGCACCGGATGGACGTTGCGTCGGCGGAGGGTTGGCGTGCGTCGGTGGGGGCGATCACGGTGGTGTCCTTCGCATCGCGTGGAGACGACTCACCGGCTGTCACGACACCGCACGCGCGGGCAGAGGCAGCAGCCGGATTGGCTCTCTTCTGCGGCCACGATTCGAATGCGCATTCGCACAGCAATAGCGACATCGTCCGAGAGTCCGCGCCGGCGCCGCTCTCCGCCTTGGCTTCGCCCCCGCAGGGTATCAATGCCGAGGCATGGCGGCGGTGACCGTCGCGGGCATCCGAAGGCGGCCCAGCTCGGGACTTTCACCAGGATCAGCCCGCCGAGCGCGAGCGCGTTGACCTTCAGGATGTAGAGCACATCCTAGTGATTTGACCTATTCTACGATTCCTGTCAAATTCATTGACCTTGCCATGCTTTTAGTTCTGTGACACTGAATCTAGTGCATGCCAATGACGCTTACGATTGCAGCCAACGGCCGGGTCGTCATCCCGGCCGACATTCGTGCTGAGCTAGGCCTGAAGGGCGGCGATAAGCTGGTTGTCCATGTGGTCGACGGAGCCGTCGTGCTGGAGCCCGTGCATACGGCAATCCGTCGGGCACGCGTGGCCTTCCGGAAGTACGTACCATCCGGTACGTCCCTCGCCACCGAGCTGATCGAGGAGCGACGGCGAGCCGCCGCCGATGAGTGACGTCGTTCTCGACAGTTCCGCCATCCTCGCTCTCCTGGCAGATGAGCCCGGCAGCGACGCGGTGGTGGCAACTCTGCCCGGCGCACTGTTGTCCACGGTCAATCTGGCCGAGATCGTCGCCAAGCTCTGCGAGCGTGGCATGCCGGCGGAAGAGTCAACCTCCTTGATCTACTCGATAGGCGTCGAAGTGGCTGATTTCGACGCCGATCAGGCCACGCGTTCCGGGAGCCTCCGGGCATCCACTCGGAGCGCTGGCCTATCCTTGGGGGATCGTGCCTGCCTCGCACTTGCCCAATTGCGAAAGCTGCCGGTCCTGACGGCAGACGCCGCGTGGGCCCGACTCGACAACCTCGACGTACGACTCATCCGCTGACCGCGCGTGTGGTCGCCGACAGCCGCACGCTCAGGCGTGGCCCTCGACGGTCGCGTCGGCCGTTCTCATGCCAATCAGCAGCGTCTGGGGATCCGACGTTACCGGGCCAAGCAGTGCCCTGGCGGCTGCCAGGTCGGCAGCACCGTTCCATTGCATGTCGTGCTCCTGCTGCTGGTGTACGTAGTGAAGGCCGACGGCCACCTTGCTCATCAAGGTCGTGATGTCCTCGCCAGCCGCCGAGTCCTGCGCACCGCTCATGATATCGACCACCACCGATCCGACGAGCTTCCCGGATGCCAGCAGCGCCTTGACCTGGCTGACCCAATAGGTCTCCCCCTCGGCATCGGGAGCGCGGTTGAACAGGTTATCGTAGACGGTACCGAGGAAGGTGCTGATCTGAGCGTCGGTCGCGCCGAGCGGGTCGACGAGGAAGGGATGGAGCGCCGTGGCTTCGTCGCTGACTGCGAACGAGTTGGCGATTCCGGCGAGCAGGGCCGAGGTCGCCTGCGTCGTCTTGCCAAGGTTGAGCGTGTTGACCCAGAACTCGAAGCCATCGTCGTCGCCGCCACGGCCCAGGAAGGCGACGTAGGTCGCGGCGACCTGCTCCTCCGCCGACAGCGCCACCAGATCGAGGGTCGTCGTCGCCCCGGCCTGCACGGGAATGACATAGATCAGGGCGCGCGCATCGTCCGCGCCATTCGCACCGCTCGCGTGATAGGTGAAGCTGTCGATGCCGGCGAAGCCGGTGCTCGGGCTGTAGGAGACGGCACCATCGGCGCTCACCAGCAATTGGCCGTGCGCCGCCGCGCCCTGCACCATCGCCGGCGGCAAGACGCTGTCGTTGGCCAGCACTCCGGCTGACGCCTGGACCGCGATGGTGTGGCCCTGGAGGATCACATAGGCATCGTCATGCGCCCTGACGCCGTTGTTCGGAGCCGTGGATGCGAAGTCACCCCTGGTGAGAGACGTTCTCGAGACACCCGACAGGGTCAAGGTGTCGCCCCCGCCGAAATCCATGACTGCGCCCGCTTCCGCCTGGGTGGTTATGCCGAGAATGGCGGGAAGGAAAAGTAGGGCACTGCCAATGAAGGCGAGGGCGATGGGCGTGCCCAGCGCGAGCTGGTCAGCACCTGGCTCGAAATCGACGATGACGGTTGCGCCGTTGCCGGCAGCATAGGCAAAGACATCGGCGCCGGGACCACCGATCATGGCGGCGCCGCCGGCCGGGTCGACAAGGGTGTCGCTGCCTGCCGTGCCGATGATCAGCTGATCCTCGCCGGCAAGGGCTGCGATCAGCGACGCGCTGAACGAGCTGCTGCTGAAGAACAGTGGCTGCGCGACGGAGGTAAAGGTGTTGCCGTGAATCTCGATGTCGTTCAGCAGATCGATGCCGGCATCGACCGGGTTGCCGACGCCGTCGGTCCAGCGCTGGAAGGCGATCGCGCCATCGGGCGTCGAGATATTGCTGAAGGCGTTGCCCGTCACTGTCACGTTGGAGACGCTGTTCCCGCCGCCCCACCACGCGTTCTCGAACGTCAGGCCGCGGCGATGCTCGCCGTTGGCCGTGAAGGTCCCGTCGATGTTGCGGAAAGTGTTGCCCGCGACGGTGGCGTTCTCGACGCCGTTCAGCGCGATGCCTTGCCCGTTGAAGTCGTTGCCCTCGATCGTCACGTCGGTAAAGGCGGAGACATAGAAATTGCCGCCGCCCGACGTCTGCGAGTCGATGAGACTGAGCGCGCCCGGCAGTCCGCCGGTTTCCATGTTCCACTGGGCGCCCTGACCGCCCGCCGCGACCGTGCCCGACAGGTCCACGCCGTCGAGCACCAGCCTGGCACCATGCATGGTCAGGTAGGCCAGCACGTTGCCGTCCGGGTTCGTCACCGTGTGGCCGTTTGATTTCGCCGTGACGTCGCGGAACGTGAGGCCCGCGCCGTCGCCGTCATGGTCGACCAGCGCGATCGAGACGCCGTCGTCCCCGTTGCCGATCGGTGGCGTCTGATCGTGCGCGAGGTCCCGCGTGACGCTGAAGGTCACATGGTCGAAAACGACATCGGACAGCGTGCTCGTGCCCCGGAGGTCGAGCAGCAAGCTCGTCTCGCTTGCGCTCTCGACCGTCAGGTGGCTGACCGTGACGCCGCTCATCGTCGCCGGCGCGATCACCGTGCCGACCAGCGTGACGACACCTTCGCCCGCGCCCTGGATGTCGACGCCGTCCTTCAGCGTCACGGTCCCGGTGTACGCTCCCGCCGCGATCAGAACGGTGTCGCCGGCCACCGCCGCATCGATTGCGGCCTGGATCGTGCCAAAGGCCAGCCCGGCACCAACTTCGAGAACTGCCATCCCGATCTCCACCTTCTACCTGGGGCATTCGCAGTTGATATCAAAAGCCGTCATTCCGAGCGAACCGCCTGGTTAGCCGCTGTTCATGGCGCCCTTGGCGGCGAAGTCGAGGGACCTTTCTTGGCGATGCTGCAGCAAGAAAGGTCCCTCCACTACGCCTCGCTACGCTCGGCTCCGGTCGGGACCACGGTGTTTCTTGGCACTTGTGAATGCCCTGCTGTTCCACTCATTCCCGCCGATCGCGGCACCGATTGTCGGGAACTAGTACGTCCCCGGATACTGCCCGCCGTCCATCAACAGGTTCTGACCGGTGATGTAGCTCGCGTGGACGCTGCACAGGAAGGCGCAGGCGGCACCGAACTCCTCGGCGGTGCCGAAGCGGCCGGCCGGATGGGCCTTGGCACCGGCGGCGAACTCTTCCTCGTAGGTCTTGCCGCTGCGCGCGGCGCGGACCTTGTAGGTGCCGCGCAGGCGGTCGGTGTCGAAGGGGCCGGGCAGCAGGCCGTTGATGGTGACGCCGTGCTTGACCGTGACGCGGGCGACGCCAGCGACGAAGCCTGTGAGGCCGCTGCGTGCGCCGTTGCTGAGACCGAGAATGTCGATCGGTGCCTTCACCGAGCTCGAGGTGATGTTCACGATGCGCCCGAAGCCGCGCTTCATCATGCCGTCGACCGTGGCCTTGATGAACTCGATGGGCGTCAGCATGTTGGCGTCGATCGCCTTGATCCAGTGATCGCGCGTCCATTCGCGGAAGTCGCCGGGCGGCGGGCCGCCGGCATTGTTGACGATGATGTCGGGTTCCGGACAGGCAGCCAGCACCTGCTTGCGGCCCTCCTCGGTGGTGACGTCGACCGCCACCGGGATCACCTTCACGCCGGTCTTCTTCACGATCTCGGCCGCCGTCGCCTCGAGCTCCGACTTCGTGCGGGCATTGATCACCAGATCGACGCCCTCCTGGGCGAGCGCCATGGCACAGCCCTTGCCCAACCCCTTGCTCGCCGCACAGACGATCGCCTTGCGGCCCTTGATGCCCATATCCATCGCTTCACTCCTCAATTCACGCGGGTCCAGACCTGCGTCTCTCCGAACATCGGCGTCCCGACGAAGCCACGCAACCTGAGCTTGCCATCGGGCTGCAGGCTGATGTTGGCATCGTAGATCTTGCCGTTCTCGCCGTTGTATATCTTGCCGTCCTCGAACGCATTGGGATCCGCCGTCTCTTGAAGCCCCAGATCAGCGGCATGCCGATCACCTTGCGGCCGCGCAGCGCCGGATCGGGATTGCGGTGGTCGACGGCGACATCGGGCGCCACCACCTTGCCGTCCGGCCGGGGATTGATCAGCCCGACGACGAAGCCGCAGATCGGCCCGTTCGCCGCGTTGGGGCAGGCACCGATGCGGACCTGCGCCACGCCGGACGCCGTCAGCCATGTTCCCATGACCGAGGGCTGCTGCGCCGCTGCCGGCGCGGCGAGCAGACCGAGCATCAGCGCCAGCCGCAGTGACTTCATCGTTCCCTCCTCCCGTGCCGTGTCACGATTTTCCCGACAGCTCGGTCAGGACATCGGCGGCCAGCCTGCGATCGATCTCCCGGCTCTCCGCCAGGGCCCGCCGATCGAGCGCGGCGACGACGCGGCGCGCCGCGTCGGCCGATCGCTCCATGTGCGAGACGAGATAGTGCACGACGCCGGCGCCGGCATGCAATTGCCGATCGGCGAGCTGTTTCAGGATCAGCGAGCCCAGAAGGTCGTCGTCGGGGGGCGCCACGGCCACCGTCGGCGCCGCGCGCAGGCGCGAGGCCAGGTCGGGCAGGCGGATCGACCAGCGCGCCGGCGGATTGACGGCGATCAGCAACAGGTGGCCGCGACGCTCGCGCATCAGGTTGTAGAGATGGAACAGCGCCCGCTCGGGTGCCCGGTCGGCCGCCTCGATCACGATTGCCGGATACGCCGCCGCGAGCTCGGACAGATCCGCCACGCTCTTGCTCTCGAGCGCAGTGGCATCGAGCTCGAGCGCGCGTGCCCGCGCGGCCCAGATGCGCCCGAGATGGGTCTTGCCGGAGCCGGGCGGACCCGAGAGCGCCAGCACCGGCGCCGGCCAATCGGGCCAGCGGTCGACCCAGGCCAGCGCCTCGCGATTGCCCGGAGCGATGACGAAGTCGCCACGGGCATAGGTCGGCGGCGGCAGGGAGAGATCGAAGGTGAGCTGTTTGGCCACCGGCGCCTCAGACCGCACCGCTGCCGCGATAGATCGCGCTCTCGCGATAGCGGTGCATGAGATGGCGCACGACGACCCCGATCACCGCCGCCACCGGCACCGCGCTCAGCACGCCGACGAAACCGAACAGCGATCCGCCGGCCAGCAACGCGAACATGATCCACACCGGGTGCAGGCCGACCCGATCGCCGACCAGCTTGGGCGACAGCACGTTTCCTTCCAGCGCCTGGCCGAGCAGGAAGACGGCAGCGACCTTGGCCACCCCCCACCATTCGGGCGGAAACTGGACCAGCGCCATGCCGAGCGCCATGACGGCGCCCACGAAGGTGCCGACGAACGGGATGAAGGAGATGGCGCCCGCGATCAGGCCGATCACCAGGCCGAACTGCAGGCCAACCAGCGACAGGCCTATGGCGTAAATCGTGCCCAGGGTGATGCAGACCAAGCCCTGGCCGCGCAGATATCCCGCGATGGCGGCATTCGATTCCTGGGCAAGCCGGCGAATGGTGTCGGCGTGATCGAGCGGCAAGGCGCTGTCGAGGGAGTCGACGACCCGTTGCCAGTCGCGCAGAAGGTAAAACGTCACGACCGGCGTCAGGAACAGCAGGCTGAGCAGGTTGACCAGGGCGATGCCGCGTTGCGCCACCTGGCCCGCGATCGATCCGAGCAGCGCGAACACCTGCCCGGCGCGCTGCGCGACCTCGGTCTGGATCTCCTGCAGGCTGAGCGGCGGCAGGTCGAGCCTCTCGCGCACCGGCTCGATAAGCGGCAGGACGCGCGTCGCGAGCTTCACCGTGTATTGCGGCGCATTGACGATCAGCGTCTGCAGCTGGCTGAACACCGGCGGCAGGATCGCCATGGCGATGCCGACCGCCAGCAGGGCGGCGACGATGGTCACGGCAGTGGTCGCCCAGGTCCGCGACATGCCGAGCCGCTCGAGGCGGCTCACGACAGGGTCGAGAAAATAAGCGACGACGATGCCGACGACGAAGGGCAGCAGGACGTCGTTCAGCAGCCACAGCAGCAACAGGAAGACGACGGCCGCGGCGAGCCAGAACCGCCAGCGCGAGGTCCCCGCGGTCTCCATCACGTCGCGGCTTCGCAGGACGCGTTCATCGTACCTGCAGGCGCCACTTGTCGACGTCGCGATCGAGCGTCAGGCCGGCCAGCGCCAGGACGCGCTGCAGATCCTCCGGCGTGCCGAAGAACTCGAGGCGGAGATCGGCTCGATCGGCCTCCAGGGTGCGCACCACGACGCTCCTGACCGCGGGCACGCCCGCCAGGCGCTGGCGAATCTGCACCCAGTCGCCAAGCGCACGGATCGGCACAGTCACGTCGAGCGAGTCCTGCGAATCGCGCCGCACGGCGGCCATGCCTCGCCACTGCTCGTCGAGGCGCGCATGGATCTTCCTCGCCGCATCTGGAAGCTGGGTCGCGCCGGGCACCGTCTCCTTGGGGATATCACTGCGGGCGCCGGTCAGGGCATCGTAGCGAAGGCCGCCGACGGTGAGTGGACCGGCCTCCTTGTCGCCTTCGACGATCGCCACGACGATCACGGGCGCGCGATACCGATCGGTGAGCCGAGCCAGCGCCGAGACGTCACCGACATAGGCCTGCTCTGCCGAAACGGCATTCTGGTCGAGCTGGTCGCCGCGAATGACCGTCACCGGTACCGCGCTGCCTGCAGTATCGAGGGTCCGCCAGGCCTCGCGCCAGGCGTTGCGGTCATCGAGCGGCTCGACCCCGGCCGGCCCCTTCCACAGCGGGATCACCAGGGCAGGCCGCGTCACGGTCTCGGTGACCCTGACCCCGGCCTCGCCCAGCCAGGCCTTCACCGGTCCGGGGGCAAAGACCACGTTTAGGGTGGCAGTATAGTGGCCAGCCGACGGGCGCTCGCGCACGAACTCGACGGCGCGCACCATGCTCTGCAGCCGGGCGTCGTCGGGCGTCGGGATTCGGGCTCGGTCCGCCGCCGGCACCAATCGCTCGACCAGCATGGCTGCGGCCTTGCGGCGAGCCTCCTGGATGCCGAGCTCGCGCGCCTGGACCGCGTCGGCGGCCGAGACGTCGACGTTGACGTCGGTCACGGTGAAGTTCGCCGGCCCGCCCTGGGCGTGCGCTCCGGCGCCGGCGGCGACGGCCACGAGCAGGGCAAGGGCCATCGTGGAAAACCAGCGGTTCGGCGGCATTGCGGGGGTCCGGTTTTTGGCTATGTTCGCGCCTCCTACTTCTAGCATGCGAACGAGCCCGGCTTGAAGCCCGACGCCCCCGGCCACAACCGGCCGCCCCTCACCTACAAGGACGCCGGCGTCGACATCGATGCCGGCGACGCGCTGGTCGAGCACATCAAGCCGCTGGCCCGCAGCACCAACCGCCCGGGTGTGATGGGCGGCCTGGGAGGCTTTGGCGGGCTGTTCGACCTCAAGGCGGCGGGCTTCCGCGACCCAATCCTGGTTTCCGGCACCGATGGCGTCGGCACCAAGCTCAAGGTGGCGATCGACGCCGGCATCCCCGACACGGTCGGCATCGATTTGGTGGCGATGTGCGTCAACGACATCGTCGTGCAGGGTGCCGAGCCCCTGTTCTTCCTCGACTACTACGCGAGCGGCCATCTCGAGGTCGAGACCGGGCGCCGCATCGTGGCGGGCGTCGCGGAAGGCTGCCGGCGTGCCGGCTGCGCGCTGGTGGGCGGCGAAACCGCCGAGATGCCGGGCCTCTACGCCCAGGGAGACTATGATCTCGCGGGCTTTGCCGTCGGCGCGGCGGAGCGCGACGGCCTGTTGCCGCGCACCGACATCGCGCCCGGCGACGTCGTGCTGGGCCTGGCGTCGGATGGCTTGCACTCCAACGGCTTCTCGCTGGTCCGCCGCATCGTGGAGCGGAGCGGCCTGGAGTATCAGGCGCCGGCGCCGTTCGCCGACCCTGCCGCCGATTCTCCCCGGAGCGGGCCCGTCGGGGCCGGCCGCGGCAGGCCACTCGGCCAGGCCTTGCTCGAGCCGACGCGCATCTACGTCAAGCCGCTGCTCGCCGCGATCCGCGGCACGACGGCGATCAAGGGGTTGGCGCACATCACCGGCGGCGGACTGCCCGGCAACGTGCCGCGCTGCCTGCCCGACGGCCTGCGTGCCCGCCTCGATGCTCGGCGCTGGCTGGTACCGCCGGTGTTCCGCTGGCTGCGCGAGGCGGGCGACGTGCCCACCGACGACATGCTCAGGACGTTCAATTGCGGGCTCGGCATGATCGTCGTGACGTCGCCGGACCAAGCCGCCGCCGTGGCCACGAGCCTGTCGGCCGCCGGCGAGGCCGTGCACGAGGTCGGCATCGTCGAACGCGGCCCCATGGGCGAGGCCGATTGCGTGGTCGATCACGCCGAAAGCCTATGGCGAAGCTGAAGGTCGGCATCCTGATCTCGGGCCGCGGCAGCAACATGGCGGCGCTGATCGAGGCTGCGAAGGCGGACGGTTATCCGGGGGAGATTGCCCTGGTCGTGAGCAACGTCGCCGACGCGCCCGGCGTGGCGATCGCCCAGAGTAGCGGGATCGCGACGGCGATCGTGCCCCATCGCGGCCAGCCCGACCGCGAGACGTTCGATCGCGCCGTCTCGGCCGAGCTGGAGCGGCATGGCGTCGATCTGGTGGTTCTCGCAGGCTTCATGCGCATATTCAGCCCGTGGTTCCCGCAACGCTGGAAGGGTCGGATCATCAACATCCATCCCTCGCTGCTGCCCGCTTTCAAGGGCCTGCACGTGCAGCAACAGGCGATCGACGCCGGCGTGCGGGTGAGCGGCTGCACGGTGCATTTCGTGACCGAGGACCTCGATGGTGGCCCGATCATCGCCCAGGCCGCCGTGCCGGTGCTGGCCGACGACACGTCCGACGGCCTTGCAGGGCGCATCCTGCGCCAGGAGCACCGGCTTTATCCCCTGGTGGTGCGCTGGCTCGCCGAGGGCCGCGTCTCGACCGAAGACGGCCGCGTCGCGGTCGCAGGAGTGCCGGCCGGCGCCACCCTGCTCTTCTCGCCCGAGCCCTAGTTGGCTATAACACTCCCCTCTTCCACGAGGACCTCAATGGCCGACCAGAGCGACGACGATTTTCCCGCCCACGCGCAGACCTACGAGTCGTTCAACAAGCTCGTCCTGTTCACGATCCTGTTCGTCGTGCTGCTGTTGGCCTGCATGGCGCTTGGCCTGGTCGGCAACCTCGGCCTGCTCTCGCTGGTGCTCGGCATCGGCGGCACCATCGCCCTGCTGATTGCCTTCGCGGTATTGGGCTGACTTTCTCGGGGCGTGCCGCTCATAGGCGCTACCTACCAATGACCTCACCCTGAGAGAGCTTGTGACTTTTTCGATAGTCGCTTTCTGGCGATTGATGAGGTCGCTGCCGCGAACTTTTCTGTCGTCCTGAGCGCAGCGAAGGACCTCATCGCCGCCTGGTACGAGTGTACTTTGGAACTTCTGGCGATGAGATCGCCGGGTAGGTGAGGATGTTTCCACCCTCACCCCCCACAGACCCGGACGTGCAGGATTACCGCATCCGGTTCTTCGCGAGCGAGGTTTGCTCAGACGGTGTATCGATGAATGATCCTGGCCTTGGGAAGTGGATGCTGCTGGAGCAGCGCGTTCATCTGGTCCCAGCCGAAGTCACCGAGGTTGCTTCGCTTGGCCAGCCACCT
>JALHMO010000009.1 GCA_022844015.1 Reyranella sp.
GCCGGACGTGGCCTCAGCTTCAACAGCTCGAGCGCCTACGCCGCGGCGAAGGGCGGCATCATCGCCTTCACCCGCAAGCTCGCCTACGAGCTCGGGCCGGACGGCATCAACGTCAACGCCATCGCCCCGAGCATCACCCTGACAGAGCGCATCCGGCCGCATTGGGACAAGCGCACGCAGGCCTCGCAAGCCGAGGAGATCGAGAGGACACCGCTGCGCCGCGTCGCCGAGGCGGCCGACCAGGCGCGCGTGATCTGCTTCCTCGCCTCGGCCGACGCGGACTTCGTCACCGGCCTCACCATCGACGTCACCGGCGGCGTGTAGCAGGGGAGGGGAGCATGGCTGGAAAGGTCGGATTCATCGGGCTCGGCGCCATGGGCGGGCCGATGGCGCTCAATCTCGCCAAGGCGGGCTTCTCGCTGGTGGTCAACGACATCATCGAGGCGAAGACGAGGCCCCTGAAGGCTACGGGTGCGACGGTGGCCGACTCGGCCCAGGCGGTGGCCGCCGCTACCGAGCGCACCGTCGTCATCGTCGAGACCACGGCGCAGGCCGAGGCGGTGATCCTCGGGAAGCAGGGCATCGTCGACGGCGCCCGCGCCGGCCACATCGTGCTTTGCATGGCGACCATCGATCCGTTCGCCGCCCGCGACATCGCCGACCGGCTGGCGGCGCGTGGCATGGCCATGCTCGACGCCCCGGTGAGCGGCGGCACGGCGCGCGCCCAGTCGGGCGAGCTGTCTGTGATCGTCGGTGGCGACCGCGCGGTGTTCGACAAGTGCCAGGACCTGTTCTCGGCGATGGGCAGTCGCTCGTTCCATGTCGGGCCGCTCGGCAGCGGGCTCGCCATGAAGCTGGTCAACAACATGCTGGTGCAGGTCAACACCGTGGCGGTGGCGGAAGCGCTGGTGCTGGGCGTGAAGGCCGGGCTCGATCCGCAGATGATCTACGACGTCGTGCGCGTCTCGACCGGCGCGAGCGCGGCGTGGGAGATGCGCGTGCCGCGCATCCTCGCCGGCGACTATGCGCCGGGCGGCACGGTCGACATCTCCTACAAGGACCAGGAGCTCGAGACGGCCTTTGCCAAGCGCCTCGGTGTGCCGGTGCTGCTGGCGAACCTCACCCAGCAGGTTTACCAGATGGCGCGGGCCCAGGGTCTCAACAAGGAAGACGGCTCGGCCGTGGTGAAGATCTACGAGCACCTCGCCGGAATCTCGGTCAGGGAAGGGAACAAGTGATGACGACTTTCGTATTGCTCCACGGCGCCTACCAGGGCGGCTGGATCTGGAAACCGGTTGTCGAGCGCCTGCGCGCCCAAGGCCATCATGTCCTGGCGCCGAGCCTCGACGGCTGCGCCGAGCGCAAGGGCCAGATCCGGGCCGGCATCACCACCGAGACGCATGCCGACGAGGTCGCCGGCCTGCTGTTCTACGACGATCTGAGGGACGTCGTGCTGGTCGGCACCAGCACCGGCGGCATGGTGATGGCGCGCACCGCCGAGCTGGCGCGCGAGCGGGTGGCCAGGGTGGTATTCGCCGATGCTCTGGCGCTGCTCGACGGCGAGGCGCTGCCCGATATCGTCAAGCGGCCGACCGCCGTGGACACCGAGCTCTCCACCGGCCCCTCGCGCCACGACTTCGAGACCCGCCTGTTCGCCGATCTAGACCCGGCTCTGCGGAAATGGGCAATCGAGCGTTGCACGCCGCATCCGATCGCCGCCATGCGCGCGCCGGTCAAGCTGGAGCGCTTCTGGGATCAATCGTGGAATGCCTCGGTCATCTGGTGCAAGCGCAGCGCCAACCCGCCGGTTGCCCATCAGCGGCGCTGCGCCGACAGGCTGAAGGCGCGTTGGCACGAGCTCGACACCGGCCACTATCCGATGCTGAGCGAGCCGGAGGCGCTGGCGCGGCTGATCGTCGAGGGCTAGGACGAATACAGGCGGGCTCACACGACATGGAAGTCGAATGGCAGGAGCGACGTCACGCCCTGCAGCGTGACCAGCGTCACCGCGTCCGCCCCGCTGCCGCCATTGGCGTCCCAGAACACCGTCCCGGCATCCGCGCCGGCGTTGTCGAAGATAAAGGCGCCGTTCGTCCCCGGCGTCGACGCCGTCGCATAATCGGCGGCCGTGGCGAGTGTCACGGCGGCATTTGCGAGGAGCCCATTGCCGAAGCCGCCCGCGGAAATCTGCAGGAAGTCCGTGCCGGACACGAAGTCCCGGACAACGTCGAAGCCCTCTGTCGCGAAATCGAAGGCAAACGCATCCGCCCCGCTTCCTCCCGTCAGCGTATCGGTGCCGGCTCCGCCGACCAACTTGTCGGCGCCGGTCCCGCCATTGAGCTCGTCGTCGCCCGCAAGGCCGATGAGCGTGTTGTTTCCGGCCGTGCCGGTGAGCCTGTCGCCAAAGACCGATCCGGTCACGTTCTCGAACCCCGAGAGCGTGTCCTTGCCCGCGCCGACCGTGTTCTGCGCGCTCGCCGTCGCAAGCTTCACCGTCACTCCGGCGGTCGCATTGGCGTAAGATGCCGTGTCGCCGCCCGCGCCGTTCGTGCCGCCGATCAGGACATCGTTGCCCGCGCCGCCTTCCAGCACATTGTCTCCCGAGTTTCCGGTCAGCTTGTCGTCGAACTGCGAGCCGGTCAGATTCTCGATATCGAGGTACAGATCCAACGTCGCTTCGCCTCTGTTGCTCAGCGAATTGCCAAGGCTGGCCGTCACGCCGGAGCGGGCGAAGGCATAGCTCACGGTGTCGTTTCCACGAAGCCCCGCGAAAAGCTCGATACTGCCACTGGCGAAGAACGTATTGTCGGCGTTGTCGCCAACGACCACTTCGACACCGGTATCGACAACGCGGACCGCTATCGCTTGCGTATCGGTTCCACCCCGGCCATCGGAGACCTCGACCACAACGTCATAGACGTTGTTGATGCCGGTATCGCCTGGCCGCTCGTAGTCGGGTGCCGCAACAAACGCCAAGGCGCCCGTTGTTGCGTCGATGGCGAACTTGTCGTCGTCGGCGCCGCCGACGATCGCGTAAGCCAGGCTATCGCCATCGGGGTCGGCCGCCTTGACGCCAGTGACAAGAGTGAAGTTCTCGTAGACAGATTCGCTGGCCGTCGCACCGCCGCCGTCTGACGTGATGACCGGAGCTTGATTTGGCGAGGCGGCGTTGTCGATCGTGGCAGTGTCACTGCCGCTGAGGTTGCCACCACCGGTATTGCCGTTGTCGTTCACGGTGAGCGTCAGGATCGTGCCCGGGCTTGGCGTGCCGCTTGCCGCATAGGTTAGCGTGCTCGAGCTTGCGGCCCCGAGGAAGCTGTTGATTTGCGCCACTGTGCCCGTGATGGTCAGCGACGACGTCCCGCTGCCGCTCACCGTTGCACCGCTGTCGCCGGCGGTCGCTGTGAGAGTGCCTTCGCCGACTGCCAGCGTCACGGTCATGCTTCCGGCGCCAGCGTCGATGTCGCTAATGGAGAGCCCGGTCCCCTTGAGGACGAGCATGCCGTTGGCGCTGTAGCTGGTCGGCTCAATTGTCGCCACTGGCGCATCGTTGACGTTGGCAATGGGGACGGTGGCGGCGGACGTGACGCTCTCGGCCGTGCCCTGGCCGTCGGTGTAGGAGACGACGACCCTGATCGTGGCGCCGACATCGGCGTCGCCCAGGGCGTAGGTCGGCTGGTCGCCGCCCACATCGACGAAGCCGGAGCCCGCGTTCCGCTGCCAGCGATAGCTCAGCGCGCCGAGGCCGTCGGCGTCGGCGAGCGTGGCGGTGTCGGCGGTGAGGATCTGGCCTTCGGTTGCCGTGCCGGCGATGGCGACGCCGCCGGCTGGGGCATAGTCGACGTTGGCGATGGGGACGGTAGCGGCGGACGTCACGCTCTCCGCCGCGCCCTGGCCGTCGGTGTAGGAGACGACGACCCTGATCGTGGCGCCGACATCGGCATCGCCGAGGACGTAGGTCGACTGATCGACACCGACATCGACGAAGCCGGAGCCCGCGTTCCGCTGCCAGCGATAGCTCAGCGCGCCGAGGCCGTCGGCGTCGGCGAGCGTGGCGGTATCGGCGGTGAGGACCTGGCCTTCGGTTGCCGTGCCGGTGATGGCGACGCCGCCGGTCGGGGCATCGTCGACGTTGGCGATGGCGGCGGTGGCGGCGGACGTCACGCTCTCCGCCGTGCCCTCGCCGTCGGTGTAGGAGACGACGACCCTGATGCTGGCGCCGACATCGGCACCGCCGAGGGTGTAGGTCGACTGATCGGCACCGACATCGACGAAGCCGGAGCCCGCGTTCCGCTGCCAGCGATAGCTCAGCGCGCCGAGGCCGTCGGCGTCGGCGAGCGTGGCGGTATCGGCGGTGAGGACCTGGCCTTCGGTTGCCGTGCCGGCGATGGCGACGCCGCCGGTCGGGGCATCGTCGACGTTGGCGATGGGGACGGTAGCGGCGGACGTTACGCTTTCGGCCGTGCCCTGGCCGTCGGTGTAGGAGACGACGACCCTGATCGTGGCGCCGACATCGGCATCGCCGAGGGCGTAGGTCGACTGATTGCCGCCCACATCGACGAAGCCGGAGCCCGCATCCCGCTGCCAGCGATAGCTCAGCGCGCCGAGGCCGTCGGCGTCGGCGAGCGTGGCGGTATCGGCGGTGAGGATCTGGCCTTCGGTTGCCGTGCCGGTGATGGCGACGCCGCCAGTCGGGGCATCGTCGACGTTGGCGATGGCGGCGGTGGCGGCGGACGCCACGCTCTCGGCCGTGCCCTGGCCGTCGGTGTAGGAGACGACGACCCTTATCGTGGCGCCGACATCGGCATCGCCGAGGACGTAGGTCGACTGATCGACACCGACATCGACGAAGCCGGAGCCGGTATCCCGCTGCCACTGGTAGCTCAGCGTTCCAAGGCCATCGGCGTCGGCCAGCGTCGCGATGTCGGCCGTGAGGACCTGGTCTTCCGTTGCCGTGCCGGTGATGGCGACGCCGCCGGTCGGAGGGTCCTGACCGACCTCCGCCGCCGTAAGGGTCCCGTCGGCGAACTGGAAAGTCTCGAAGTTGGTGAGCGTGTCGGTGCCGTCGGGGCCGATGACGGTGTAGGTCGCCCCCGAGACGTCGACCACGTAGTCGGCGCGATTGCCGGAGTAGACCGCCGTGTCCACGCCGTCGCCGGCGTCCATGGTGTCGCTGCCATCCGAGCCAGCGATGGTGTCCCCGAAGGCGCTGCCGGTGACGGTGAAGCCTTCGCCCTGGGCGCTCAAGTCGATGTCGACGCCGGCGCCCGCGGCGGCGGCGGCAATCACCTCGACGTTGACGATCCGAGCATTGTCGGCGCTGTTGAGGTCGCTCGATGTCGCCAGCAGTACGATCCTGTCGCCCGTGCCGGCGCCGCCATCGACGCTGTCGCTGCCGACGAAGCCGTTGACGGTGTCGTCGCCCGCGCCTGCGACAATCGTGTCCGCGGCAACAGTGGCGGTAATGCTATCGCCGAAGCCGCTGCCGGTGATGGTGAAGCCTTCGGTCTGTGCGCCGAGATCGATGGCGACGGCCGCTGCCGCGGTGGCGGCCGACACCGCTTCGATGGTGGTAATCCGCCCGTTGGTGGCGCTGTTCAGGTCCGCCGATGTCGCCGCGAGCACGATCGTGTCGGTGCCCGCCCCGCCATCGACGTCGTCGGCACCGACGAAGCCGTTGATCGTGTCGTCCCCGCCGCCAGCATTGATCGTGTCGCCCGCGGACCCGCCGGTGATGATGTCGGCGCTGCCGCTGCCGGTGATGGTGAAGGCTTCGGTCTGGCCGGAAAGGCCGATGGTGGCGGCCCCGGACAGGGTAAAGGCCTCGACGCCCTGGATGGCGGCGTCGGTCGAGCCGAGCGTGTTCAACTCGGCCGAGGTCGTGGTGAGCGTGATGGTGTCGCCGGTCCCGGCGCCCAGGTCGATGGTTCCAGCGCCGATGAGCATGGCGTCGAGCTGCGTGCCGGTGAGCGTCACCGTATCGGTGCCGGTCGAGCCTACGAGATTGCCGGTTGCGACATTGCTGATCGCAGGCAGCGTGGAAGCCGAGATATTTCCGCTCGCGACCGTGTCGAGCGTATTGGTGCCGCCAGCGAGATCGAAGGTGGTGAAGCCGGCGAGCTGCGTGGCGGTGAGCCTGATCGAGTCGTCGCCGCTGCTGCCATTGAAGATCTCGACACCGCTGATCGCCGCGTCCGTGGCAAAATCGAGCGTGGCGGCGTTGGTCAGCTGAATAGTGTCTTTGTCGGCGCCGCCGGTGATGGACTCGAAGCCGGTGACGGTATTGTCCAGGTCTCCATTGGCCATATAGAAGGTGTCGTTGCCGTCGCCACCGTCCAACGAGTCGAGCCCTCGGCCGCCGGTGAACGAGTCGTTGCCACCGCCCAAGCGTATGAGGTCATGGTACCCGGTGCCGAGGAAAGTGTCGTTGCCGCCGAAATTGGTTCCGCCCCCGGTGATGCGATTGCCGCCGGTCACCGCCGAGCCGTCGATCTTCACGTCGTTGGTGAGCGTGACGCCTGAGAAAATTTGGACGCTGCCGAAACCTCCGCTGACCGTTTGGGCGGTGGACACGAAATCGGTAGTGAGAACGAGATTCCATCCGGCAGCGTTCTGATTGAGCTCGAGCACTTCGACGCTGGTGACGTCGTAGCTCGAGAAATCGTACGTGCCGGTCTGACTGAGCCGCAGCTCATCGCCCGTGCCGTCGCCGCCATCGATCACATCTCCAGCGGAATCGGCAAGAGACCCGACAATGAAGGTGTCATCGCCGCTCCCGCCCGACATGATGTCGGCGCCTGCGCCGCCGGTGATGGTATCGAGGCCGGTTCCTCCGGTGATGGCATCGGCACCGCCACCACCATTGATCTTGTCGTTGCCATCGCCGCCATCGATGATGTCGTTGCCAGAACCGCCGGTCAGCGTGTCGACGGAAATCGCGGGACCAACCGCGTTGCTGCCCAGGATGGTGAAGCCTTCCGTCTGATTGCTGAGATCGATGGTCAGCGGACCGCCCGCGCCGGCGCCCGACACCGTCTCGACATCGACGATCTGCGCGTCGGTGGCGCTGTTCAGCCCGGCAGAAGTCCCAGTGAGCGCAATGGTGTCGCTGCCGGCCTTGCCATCGATGGTATCGGCTCCGTTGAATCCGTTGACAAGGTCCGCGCCGGCGCCGCCGGTGATGGTGTCGGCGCCGGCAAGGTTGGCGCCATCGACGACGATGCGATTGGAACCTGTCAGCCCCGACGCGTTGATCGTCACCGGCTGGGCGATCGAGATGTCGGCACTGAAGCGGAGATCGCCTGTCGTGCCGTCGCCATTCTCGTCGGCGGTGGAGACCAGGGCATCGCCGACGATGACGTTGAAGCCCGCCGAGTTTTCGCTGAGGACGATGGAGTCGATATTGGCGATGCCGAAGGTGGTGAGATTGTAGGTGCCGGCGTCGTCGAGCTGAAGCGCGTCGATGGCTCCCGCCTCGGCCGTGCCATCGATGGTCTCGCCGGCGGCGAGATGACTCGCTGTGCCAACGACGAAGGTGTCGGCGCCGAGACCCCCGGTGAGGGTGTCAGCCCCGGCTTGGCCGGTGATCGAATCGTTTCCGGTGCCGCCGTCGATCGTATCTGCGCCGCCCTGGCCGTTGATGCTGTCGGCCTGGCTGCTACCGGTGAGCGTGTCGCCGCCGCCGGTGCCGGAAATCGAGATGGTGTCGGTCCCGCTCGTCCAAGTGACGAAGGTCCAGCCAGCCGCCGAGAAGCTCGATGCGTTGTTGACGACGATCGCCTGGGTGCCGGTGTTGCCGGTGATCGTCGCCGAGTTGGCGATCAGCCCGCTGCCGAACTGTGCCGCGTTGAAGGTCACCGTCGCCGTACCCGACGTTGCGGCAAAGGTGAGGCCCTCGTAGTTGTGGAAGCCATGCGTGGCGTCGGTCCCCGCCGCGCTGAGATCGATGCCTGTGCCGGATCCGGCGACGCCGACGACGATGGTGTCGGTGCCGGCATCACCGTCGAAGAAGTCGGTGGCGTCGATCTGGACGGTGGCAGTGACCCTCACCGTGTCGTCGCCATTGATCTGCGTCACCGTGTCGGTACCGGTGGTCGCGTCGTAACTGGCCATCAGCCCGCCATAGGTGGCGATGCCGCGCGCGCTGAGTGGTGGCAGGGCCGGCTCATCGAGCTTCCATGCCGCACCCCGCGCCTCCGACCCGATCAGGCCCGATGCGGCGACGACGCGGGCACCGGTGGCGTCCGCCAAAGCGTCAATGAAGGACCGGCCACGCGAGCCCGCGCCGGTCTCGCAGCACCAGAGCAGCAAGGCGGAGTCCAGGGTGAGCGCCTTGCCGATTCTCGACAGGTCGGCGGCGCGGCCGTCAACTGCGGCGCGCTTGAGAGTGCCGCAGCCGAAGCGCAGCTCTCCAGGTGCGCCATGGGCGACGATATGAATGGCGTCGAATTCCCCACGACCATCGAGGGACATCGCGATCTGCCGGATCGCGTCGGCCGCCGGCGAAAGCAAGACGGTTTCAATGCCCGGGCGTAGCCCTGAGAGAAACGTCTCGAGCTCGGAGATCGTCGCATCGATGAAGAGGATTTCGCGAACCATGACCCAAATTTCCCCGCTGCCATCTTTCGATGGTGGGAGAGTGGGGTTGGCGCGTTGCCCCGAGACTGCTTGAGGCCGCCGAATTGTTGCGTACGTTTCGTCCAAAACGGGGGCGGCCCAGGTGGGAACCGGAAATCGCGCACCGGCCGCAGTCTTACGTAGCGAGTGCGCTGCCACCCCGGAGGGCAGCGGCGCGGCGGAGTGCGGCCCCCTCGACGACGGTGACTTGCTCGGAAGTCCCCAGAGCTTCAGATGTCCGTTTGCACGCTGGTCGCGCGCACGGAAGCGCGCCGAAAGGCGAGCAGGTCGTGCCTGGAAGAAGAGTGGTGCGCGCTATTCGTCGGCGCGCGACTCTCTGATCCGGCGCGTGCCCTGGAACACGGGCTTCAGCGGATCCATGACGAAGCGGATGCGCGGCAGGTCGGTGTCCACGGTGCAGCAGGTACCGACGATCGGATCGGCGAGAAGCAGACCCGAGGCATTCCATGCCGCCGCGTCGAAGACCGAGACCTGCGGCTTGCCGCGCTCGGCCTTGTAGAACGTGTACTTGGGATCGACCTGGATCAGCATCGGCTGGGTCTGGCCGTCCAGGGGCGCGTTGGCCGCCGTCACCCAATTGATGTACTGCACGTCGGTGCCGGCCACGGGCTGCGGATCGACCAGCGCACAGTCGAGGATGGTCCTGCCGCCGCGCGTCACGGTTCCCATGACCCGGTCGTGGCGGCGCAGGTACTTCACCTCGCCGGTCTCGACCGGGAAGCCCCAGCGGGCGCGCAGCTCGCGCGTCGCCCCCTCGTTGTTCGTCACCGCGCCCAGCAGGAAGCCGCGGGGATGTGCGCCGGCGCGGCTGCCGAGGCGCAGCATCGCGAGATTGAACGGGCCGACCGGGCTTTCGGAGTATTTCGTCACCGCCAGGATCACGTAGGACGGCAGCGCAGGATGCATCGCCTTGGGCAGCAGGCCGTCGGTCGAGCTGCGCGGCACCTCGATCAGGAGCTGCAGCATCTCCGCCCTGGGCAGCGTCCACGCCTCGGTGTCGAGGTTGGGCAGCGTCGGCAGCCGGGGCGCGACGGTGGTCAGGTCGAGCGTTCCATAAAGCGGCATGTCACTCTCCCGCCGCGGCGGCGATGTTGGCCGGCTTGTTGGCGAACACCGGCATCACTTCCTTGGCGAACAGGCGCAGGCTCGCCATCACCTGGTCTTGCGGCACCACCTCGTTGGCGTTGAGGATGAAGTTGATGCAGTCGACGCCGAGCGCTTCCCAGCGCTTCACCGCGCGGATGATGCGTGCCGGATCGCCGTAGGCCATGCCCTCGGTCTGCTGCTCGCCGGCGTCCGGCCCGGTGGCGGCGCGGCGCAAGGCGGGCAGCAGGCCGAGCGACTGGTAGGACGGTGAGGAGTAGACCTCGCGGGTCGAGATGAGCTGCGTCGCCAGGTAGTTGAAGGTGTTGCCGAGCCGCTTGCCCATCTCGACGCCGGTCTTCTCGTCCTCGTGGCAGAACAGGAAATTGGTCGTCGCGACCTGCTCGTTGACGAAGGCGCCGACCGGCTCGCAGAGCTGGATGCGCCGGCGGTACTCCTTGATCTTCTTCTCCTGCTCGTCGAAGCCGGCGAAGGAGAGTCCGAGGCTGCCCAGCCCGCGGTCGGCGGCGTCGATCTCGGTGCCGGGGCTGGTGACGGCGACCCACATCGGCGGATGTGGCTTCTGGTAGGGCTTGGGCAGGATGGTGCGTTCCGGCATCGACCAGAACTCGCCCTGGTAGGAGAACGTCTCCTGCGTCCACATCTTCGGCAGGCAGCGCACGAACTCGTCCCAGCTCTTCTTGGTGGTGTCGGGATTGGCGCGGAAGCCGCCGAGCTCGGTCCAGGTCGCCGACCGTCCCGTGCCGACATGCAGGCGGCCACCCGACAGGATGTCGAGCGTCGCGGTGCGCTCGGCGATCTTGATGGGATGATTGAACTCCGGCACGCACACCACGATGCCGTGGCCGACCTGGATGCGCCTGGTCACCATGGCGCAGGCGGTCAGGAACAGCTCGGGCGCCGAGCAGTGGGAGTACTCTTCCAGGAAATGGTGCTCGACCGCCCAGACATGGTCGAAGCCCAGCTCGTCGGCCAGCTTCACCTGCTCGAGGCAGTTGTTGTAGACCGTGTACTCTTTCTCGGGCGTCCACGGCCGCGGGATCGAGATCTCGTAGAACAGGCCAAACTTCATCGTGCCCTCCCGCAAAGTGGCAAAACGCTAGGCTTGCCCGCCGGGCCATGCAACAGCACCATGCGGCGCGACGGGCGGCGAGCTTCGGAGGGCGAAATCGACATGCAGCGACTGGCAGGCAAGGTGGCGATCGTCACCGGCGGGGCGAGCGGCATGGGCCGCGCCACCGTCATGCGCTTCCTCGGCGATGGCGCGAAGGTGGTGGTGGCCGACCTCAACGAGAGCAATGGCGCCGAGACGCTGGCTGCCGCCAGGGCCGGCGGATATGGCGCCAGCGTTGCCTTCGTGCGCTGCGACGTCGCGAGCGAGCCCGACATGATCGCCACCGTCGCCGAGGCCGAGCGGCGCTTTGGCCGGCTCGACATCGCCTATCTCAACGCCGGCGTCGGCGGCGCCTTCGGGCCGATCGCCGAGACCAGCGTCGAGGACTGGGACTACACGTTCGCCGTGCTGACCCGCTCGGTGTTCCTCGGCATGAAGCACGCCTCGCGGGCGATGAAGAAGCATGGAGGTGGCGGCGTCATCCTGGTCACCGCCTCGATCGCCGGCATGGTGGGCGGCGGCGGGAGCCACGCCTATTCGGCGGCCAAGGCCGCCGTCATCAGGCTGATCGAGAATGTCGCGGCCGAGCTCGGGCCACACCGCATCCGCGTGGTCGGCATCGCGCCCGGCGTGATCTCGACGCCGCTGCTGCATCGCGGCCGGCCCGACAGGTACGAGAAGCAGTTCGGGCATCAGCCGTGGCCCGATCGCGGCGAGCCGGACGTGATTGCCGATGTCGCGGCTTTCCTGTGCTCCGACGATGCCCGTTTCATCACCGGCGAGACCGTCAAGGTCGATGGCGGCCTGCTGGCCCAGGGAATCGCCCTGTGGGGCGACAGCCGCGACAATCCCTTCATGCGGACCGCCGGCGTCAACCGCGGCACGACCGGCGAGGCCATGGTCGTGCGCAACCTGAAGGACGAGAGATCATGAGCGAAGCCGAACGTCTTCACCGCCACCTGATCGGCCAGCAGGGCTCGCGGCGCTCGCTGAACACGCCGGCGCTGGTGCTCGATCTCGAGATGCTCGACCGCAACATCGCCGAGATGGCGTCGTTCGCGTCGGCGCACAACGTCAAGCTCCGGCCGCATTCCAAGACCCACAAGTCGGCCGACATCGCGCGTCGCCAGATCGCGGCCGGCGCGCTCGGCGTGTGCTGCGCCAAGCTGGGCGAGGCCGAGGCGCTGGGTGAGGCCGGAATCCAGCAGCTCCACATCACCTCGCCGGTGGTGACGCCGCAGGCGATCACCCGCCTGATCGCGCTCAACGGCCAGGTCAGCGACCTCATGGTGGTGGTCGACCATCCGGCCAACGTCGAGGCTCTGGACGCCGCGGCCGGCAAGGCCGGCAAGCCGTTGACCGTTGTCGTCGACATCGACCCCGGCATGCATCGCACCGGCGTCGCCACGCCCGACGGCGTGGTCGAGCTGGTGCGCAAGGTCGCGGCTTCAAAGGCGCTGAGGTACGCCGGTGTGCAGTTCTATTGCGGCCGCCACCAGCACATCATCAGCTTCGCCGAGCGCAAGGCGGAGATCGAGGAGCGCACCGAGTACCTCGAGGGAATCCTGGGCAAGCTCGATGCGGCCGGCCTGAAGCCCGGCATCGTCACCGGCTCGGGCACCGGCACGCATTTCATCGACGCCAAGCTCGGCGTCTTCACCGAGCTGCAGGTCGGCTCCTACGTGTTCATGGACCACGACTACAACGTCTGCGACCTTCGCGGCCTCGACAAACCGACCTTCGAGCAGGCCCTGCAGATCGATGCCCGCGTGGTGAGCGCCAATCACGCCGGCCTGGTCACGGTCGACGCCGGCCTGAAGGCGATGGCCACCGAGAAGGGGCCGCCGCCGATCCTCAAGGGCGCCGTCGAAGGTTCGACGACCCGCTTCATGGGCGACGAGCACCTCGCGGTCATCGCCCCCGAAGGCCAGGCGTCACCCGGGCACGGCGAGCAGGTGATCCTGACCCCGCCGCACTGTGACCCGACCGTCAACATGTACGAGAGCTATCACGTGGTGAAGGGCGACACGCTGGTCGACATCTGGCCGGTCACGGCGCGCGGAAGGTCGCGCTGACCTTTCGGCGGTGCTGGTCCCGCGCGAAGCGTAGCGCGTGAGGCAAATTGTTCGCGGCTCAGCAGCGATCCACGCGAGAAGCCCCTGAAATCTCAGGAAAGCATTCTCGATATTTCGGCTCGAACGGCGTCACCTTCGGGTGCACCGATGCTTCCGATGCGAGAAGCTTGCACTGCCTCTATCGTGGCGATCTTGGTCGGCCGAACAATCGAGGGGATGGAAAGGCCAGCCTGTTGCGGATTCGAAAGGGCGACGTCCCCGGGCCAGTGACGGTTCTCGGCTGCCGTGATCATGACAACCCAAACCAGACCAGTTTGTCGTTCGTAGGACGGTGACGAGATGACGAGGGCAGGACGTCGCTGCCGGATCGGTCGATCAGTGTAGGGGAAGGGCACTGATACGACGTCGAAGCGATCAAAGGTCGGCATAACCCTTCTTGTCGGCTTCGGAGGCCCACTCGGAGAAACAGGCGAACGGGTCGTCGCCCTCCGACACCGCGCGGACGACACGAACGTCGGCGCCGTCGATTACGAAGGCTAGCGTGTCGCCTGGCTTCAGGCCAAGCGCTTCGCGAGCCTCCTTGGGCAGGACGACTTGGGCCTTTGCGCCCAAACGCACCTTGCGAACAGATATTGCCACGAAGTTGCTCCTGACATGACAGTAGGAATGTATGAATTCCTGCCTACCAAGGCAAGACTTCCCACTGACGTCGACGACGAGACTGCCATGCGGCTCGAGTGCCGCTCCATTGTCAGAATCCTGCCGAATGGTCGCTTCGATTATCGCGTAGCACCTGCAGACATTGACGTATCCAGCAGCTTTGCTACCGTGGGTTCTGTCAGTTCCTGTAGCGTTGGGTGAACGCTACCGCTGCGGGCGTCGGGCTGGGATCCGACGCGATGGACCGCAGCGCAAGTCGGTCCAGGTGGGTGGAATCATATGGCTGGGTTTGCCCCTAGCGCAGCGGCTTTCGCCGTGTTGCGGGCCGGTGACAGTCTCGGCTCCGGGATCGTCGCTGCCTCGATAACCGGGCGGTTTGCCGTGATCGCGCAGGCCGCCGGGCCGGCCGTTGCGGTCATTCAGGGAGACGAGACCCAGACGTACGCTGCGCTCGACCGGCGATCGAACCAGCTCGCCCGCTTCCTGCTGCGGCGGGGGATCGGCTCGGGCAGCGTGGTTGCCCTGAACGCGGGCCGGTCGATCGGATCGCTCGTGGCGTTGCTTGCCACCCTCAAGATTGGCGCCGCCTATGCTCCCCTGGATGCAGCTGCGCCGTCCGAGTACCGCGACTGGGTCGTGCGCGACTGTGGCGCGCGGCTGCTGCTGACCGACCGTAGCCTGTCGGGCGGTCAGCCCGTGCCGACGATCGAGATCGTTACCGCCCTGGCTGCCGCCGAGTCCGAATCGGGGTTGCCACTGGAGGACGAGCCGTCGCCCGGCCACGTCGCCTACGTGATGTACACGTCGGGCTCGACCGGGCGACCCAAGGGCGTGCAGGTTCCGCATCGCGCCGTCGTCCGACTGGTCGTCGACCAGGACTATGCCCGTTTCGCTGCCGACGAGGTTTTCCTCCATGCGGCGGCACTCTCGTTCGATGCCAGCACGTTCGAGATCTTCGGCGCGCTCCTGAACGGAGCGCGGCTGGTCGTCGTCGATGGCAACCACGCCTCGCTCGACGGCATCGCGGCCGCGATCCTGCGCCACCGCGTCACGACGGCGTGGTTCACGGCCGGCCTGTTCCATCTGCTCGTCGAGCAGCGGCTCACGGCGCTGGCCGGCCTTCGCCGGATCCTGGCCGGTGGCGACGTCCTGTCGCCGTCGCATGTGCTGCGCGCCCAGGCGGCGCTGCCCGAATGCGAACTCGTCAACGGCTATGGCCCGACAGAGAACACGACCTTCACCTGCTGCTACCGGGTGCCACGCGAAGGCTGGGGCGGCGGGCCAGTGCCGATCGGCACGCCGATCCGCGGCACCTATGTGCGTCTGCTCGACGACGACATGAAGCCGGTGGCCGATGGCGAGACGGGCATGCTCTATGCCGGTGGCCTCGGTCTCGCGTCCGGCTACCTGGGAGACGCGCGACACTCGGCGACGAGCTTCGTGACCGATCCGCAACGAAGCGGCGCCGTTCTCTATCGAACCGGCGATCTCGCCCGCCGCCGACCCGACGGCGCCTTCGATTTCCTCGGCCGCCGCGACCGACAGGTCAAGATCGACGGCAAGCGCGTCGAGCCGGGCGAGATCGAGGATGCCCTGCGCCGCAGCGGTGCCATTGCCAATGCCGTGGTCTCGGCCGCCCGGGCACCGAGCGGTGCGACTGTGCTGACGGCCTACGTCACGCCATCGACGGCGAGCGGCGATCGCTCAGCCCTGATGTCCGAGCTCCGCAGCCGGCTGGTGCAGAGCCTGCCGTCCCACATGCGGCCGTCGCAGATCGTCGTCGTCGAGGATTTTCCGCTCACGTCGAATGGCAAGGTGGATTTGGCACGGCTGCCGGTCCCCGAGCCGATCCGGCCCGCATCGGCGCCAGCGACGCGGCAGGGCGCCGAGAGCCGGCTGAGCGAGATCGTCGCGCGCGTGCTCGGCGTGGCTGCCATCGGGCCCGACATCAACTTCTTCGATCTCGGCGCCACGTCGCTCAAGCTGATGGAGGCGCATGCCGCAATCGAGCGGATATGGCCCGGTGTCGGCATCGTCGAGCTCTTCCGTCACCCGACGATCCGCGATCTGGCGCGGGCGATCGAGGGGCGGAGCGCGCCGGTCGATCCGGCGCCACAGCGTCGCGGGCAACAGCAGGCCGAGGCGCTGCGGCGGCTGCAGCGCGCCCGGGCGGCCCGATGATCCCGGACAACGCGATCGCCGTCGTCGGCCTGGCCGGCAGATTCCCCGGCGCGCGCGATGTCGGTCAGTACTGGCGAAACATCCGCGCCGGCGTGACCTCGGTTCGCCATTTCTCGGAATCCGAGCTCGAGGACGCTTTCCCCGTCGAGGTTCGGCGCGATCCCGGCTTCGTGCGGGCGCGCCCGATCCTCGACGATGTCGACCAGTTCGACGCGGCCTTGTTCGGCATGCTGCCGCGCGAGGCGGCGCTTACCGATCCCCAGCACCGCCTGATGCTCGAGTGTGCCTGGGTCGCGCTCGAGGATGCGGGCTATGATCCGGCGCGATATCCCGGCGCGATCGGCGTCTTCGCCGGCTGCAGCCTGAACACCTACCTGCTCACCCATGTCCTGGCCGAACGCCTGGACGCGGACAGGTTTGCCAGCGACTATCAGGTCGGTTCCTACGATGCGCTGCTCGGCGCGCTGTCCGACACCCTGGCGACGCGCATCGCCTACAAGCTCGGCCTGCGCGGGCCGGCCATGACCGTCCAGAGCGCCTGCTCGACCTCGCTGCTCGCGATCGCCCAAGCGTGCCAGAGCCTGCTTCTGCATCAATCGGACATGGCGCTGGCCGGCGGTGTCTCCATTACCTTCCCGCAAAAGCGCGGCTATCGTCACCAGGAAGGCGGCATGGTCTCGCCGGACGGCCTGTGCCGGCCATTCGATGCCGCAGCCGCCGGCACGATCTTCGGCGACGGCGCGGCGATGGTGCTGCTGAAGCGCCTCGCCGATGCCGTTGCGGACGGCGATCGCATCTATGCCGTCATCCGCGGCAGCGCGGTCAACAACGACGGAAGCGACAAGGTGGGCTTCACCGCGCCGAGCGTGCGGAGGCAGGCCGACGTCATTGCGGCAGCGCTCGCGGTGTCGGATGTCGAGGCGGAGTCGATCGGCTACGTCGAATGCCACGGCACGGCGACGCCGCTCGGCGATCCGATCGAGCTCGCCGGCCTGGTGCAGGGCTTCGGGTCGCAACGCACGGGTCAGCCGTATTGCGCGCTTGGTTCGGTCAAGGCGAATGTCGGCCATCTCGATGTCGCCTCGGGTGTTGCCGGCCTGATCAAGGCCGTGCTCGCGCTTGATCACCGCGAGATCCCGCCGCTGACCAACTTCCACACGCCCAACCCGCACATCGATCTGGCCGGAAGCCCGTTTTACTTTCCGACCGCGCTGCAGCCATGGCCGGAAGGCCGCACGCCACGACGTGCCGGCGTGAGCTCGTTCGGCGTCGGCGGCACGAACGTGCACGTCGTGCTCGAGGAAGCGCCGCCCGTGCCGCGCGCACCGGCAGGGGCGCGCCGGAATCATGTCCTGCCGCTGTCGGCCAGAACCGATCCAGCCCTCGCGGCGGCGGCCGCGGCGCTCGCCGATCATCTGGCGGCCAACGCCGAGACGGCCTTGGCCGACGTGGCGTTCACCTTGCAGACGGGCCGGCGTGTCTTCGAACGTCGGGCCGCGGTCGCCTGCGCCACGCGCGAGCAGGCGATCGAGGCGTTGCGTGCGCTGTCGAACCGCGAGTCGCCGGCCGGCCAGATCGGGCAGGTCCCGCTCGTCTTCCTGTTTCCCGGCCAGGGCGCACAGCAGGCGGGCATGGCGTGCACGCTCTATCGGGAGCACGCCTCCTTCCGGCAGATGATCGACGAGGGTCTCGACATCGCGGTGCCGATCGTCGGCGCCGGGCTGCGCGCGCAGCTGCTCGATCCCGCGGCAACCGGCGGCGAGGCGACCTTGCTGGCCCAGCCCGCCCTGTTCATCTTCGAGCACGCCCTGGCCAGGCACTGGATGTCGGCCGGGATCGTCCCCGACGCGATGGTGGGTCACAGCGTCGGCGAGTTCGTGGCCGCCTGTCTCGCCGGCGTCTTCACCTTCGCGGAGGGATGCCAGCTTGTCGCCACCCGGGCGCGGATCATGCAGGACTTGCCGGCGGGCGCGATGCTCGCGGTCCGCCTGCCCGAAGCCGAGCTGAAGTCTGAGCTGGGCGACGCGCTCGACATCGCCGCCATCAACGCTCCGTCACTTTGTGTTACCTCGGGATCGCACCAGGCGATCGAGGCTCTGGCCGAGCGGCTGACGGCACGCAGGGTGGCGTGCCGTCGTCTTGCCGTCTCGCACGCCTTTCATTCGCGCGCCGTCGACCCGGTGGTGGCACAGCTCGAGGGGGTGATCAGCGCCGTCCCGCTTGCCACGCCTGAAGTCCCCTTCGCCTCGGGCGTGACCGGAAGTTGGGCCGGTGCGGACGTGACCGATCCGGCCTACTGGGCCCGGCACGGTCGCGCCCCCGTGCGCTTCGCCGACGCTCTCTCGACGGTCGTCGGCGATCGCCCGGCTTTCCTGCTCGAGGTCGGCCCTGGCGGAACGCTGTCGGCCCTGGCGGCACAGATCGTCGATCGGCACCGCCTGCACGGTGTCGCAACGAGCATCGGACCCTCGGGTGACCTCTCGCAAGCGCTGGCGGGCCTGTGGAGCGCGGGACTCACGCCGGACTGGTCCATCGTGGCGCCGGGGCAAGGCCGGCGCATTGCGCTGCCGACCTATCCCTTCCAACGCACGCGCTGCTGGATCGAGCGCAACGAGGGCGATGCGACGCCTGCACTGTCGCCGCTGCCGTCCGTGCAGCCTCTGTCTTCCGTGTCGGCTCCCCTGGAAAGCATCATGACATCTCATCCGTCGCCTGCGGCTCCGCGGACAGCCATGCTGCAGAGCCAGATCGTGGAGACGCTCGAACACCTGTCGGGCGCCTCCGGCATCGATCCCCGGGCGAGCTTCGTCGAGCTCGGCTTCGATTCGCTGCTGCTCGGCCAGGTCGCTCGCGCGGTCGAGAGGAAATTCCAGGTCAAGATCACGTTCCGGCTGCTGCTGCAGGATCTGTCATCGCCGGCGCGCCTGGCCGCGCATCTCGACTCGATCCTGCCACCGCAGGAAACCGCGCCGGCGCCGTCGCAATCCTTGCCCGTGGCGGCCGCTACCGGCGGTCCGACGGGTGGCGGTCCACCTCCACCGGGCGACGCGCTCGCCACGCTCGCCCAAGCGCAGATCGCGGCGATGAATGCGCTGTTCGCCGAGCAGCTGCGGGCCTTTCACGCCCAGGCCGGGTCCAATGCAGGCCTGCACCCGGCAAGTGCCGCTGCGCCGCCGGTCCTTGCGGCACCGCCGGCCGCAGCAGGAGAGGCGCGCGTGCGCCTCTACCGGCCTGCGGCCAACGGAGGGCAGGGAACGCTGACCGAGAGACGGCGTCGCTATGTCGAGGAACTGGTCCAGCGCACGAACGCGCGCACGCCGATCGCGAAGACGAAGACTCAGCAGGATCGCGCCGTGCTCGCAGACCCGCGCACTGTGGCGGGCTTTCGGCCGGAGTGGAAGGAACTCGTCTATCCGGTGATCGCGGCGCGGTCGAAGGGAGCGAAGCTCTGGGATCTCGACGGCAACGAGTACATCGACCTCGTCAACGGCTACGGCCAGACGATGTTCGGGCATTCGCCGGATTTCGTGACGGCGGCCGTCGCGGCTCAGCTCGAGGAAGGTTTCCCGATCGGACCGCAAAGCCCGCTCGCTGGAGAGGTGGCGGCGCTGGTGTCCAGGCTGACCGGCAATGAACGGGTGACGTTCTGCAATACCGGGTCCGAGGCCGTGATGGCGGCCATGCGCGTGGCGCGCGCGGTCACCGGGCGCGAGCGTGTCGTCGTCTTCGCCAACGACTATCACGGCCAGTTCGACGAGGTGCTGGTCAAGGCTGCCGGCCGCTCGGCGGGGCGGGCCTTGCCGGTGGCGCCCGGCATCCCGCCCGAATCGGTCGCCAACATGACGGTCCTGCCGTACGGCGATGCGCAGAGCCTCGAGTGGATCGAGGCCAATGGCGACGATGTCGCCGCCGTCCTGGTGGAACCGGTGCAGAGCCGCCATCCGCTGCTGCAGCCGCAGGCGTTCCTGCAGCGCCTGCGGACCATCACGGAGGCCAAGGGTGTCGCCCTCGTGCTCGACGAGATCGTCACCGGCTTCCGGGTGCATTCCGGCGGCATGCAGGCAGTGTTCGGCGTGCGGGCCGATCTCGCGACCTACGGCAAGGTGGTGGGCGGCGGCATGCCGATCGGCATTCTTGCCGGCAAGGCCCGGTTCATGGATGCCCTGGATGGCGGCATGTGGCGCTACGGCGACGAGTCGGTGCCGGAGACCGCGCCTACCTTCTTTGCCGGGACGTTCGTGCGCCAACCCCTGGTGCTGGCCGCCGCCAAGGCCGTGCTCCTGCACATCGATGCGGCGGGACCTGCGCTGCAGGAAGGGCTCGCGCGGCGCATGGGTGGGCTGGTCGACAGGCTCAACGGCGATCTGGTGCGGCGCGGCCTCGCGACACGGATCGAAGGCTACTCGAGCTGGTTCTACATGAACTTCGCGGCCGAGGGTGCGCTGGCGTCCCTGTTCTGGGCGCACATGCGCCTGCTCGGCATTCACGTGCAGGAAGGCTACCCCTGCTTCCTCACGACCGCGCATTCCGACGCCGACATCGACGCCATCGCCGATGCCTTCGGCACGGTGCTCGACGCGATGGAGGCCGGCGGTGTCCTGGCGATCGACAGCAGTCGCGGGCCCCCGAAGCCCTTGGCGTCGCCATTGGCCGCCGAGGAGTCAGCGCCGCTCACCGAGCCCCAGGTCGAGATCCTGGCCGCCGCGCAGCTGGGCGACGAGGCATCGTGCGCCTTCAACGAATCGGTCAGCATCGTGCTGGACGGCGCACTCGACGTGCCGGCACTCGCCGCCGCCGTGAACGCCGTCGTCGCACGCCACCAGGCGCTGCGCGGGCGGATCGACCGGGATGGCGAGCGGATGCGATTTGCGTCGTCGCTGGCGCTCGATGTGGCCGTGGCGGATGTTTCAGGCGAACGCGATCCCGAAGCGACGCTGGCCGCGCTGATGGCCGCCGATGCACGCACACCCTTCGATCTCGGATTGGGGCCCTTGGTGCGTGCGCAGGTGGTGCGCCTGTCGGCTTTCCGCCATGTTCTCTTGCTCACCGCGCACCACATCGTCTGCGACGGCTGGTCGATGAATCTGGTCCTGAAGGATCTCGCGACCTGCTACCGGATGTCGGGCACGGAGGAGGCGGCGGCGCTGCCGCCGGCTCCGCTGTTCTCGCAATATGCACGGGCGGCGGCGTCGGCGTCTGGTACGCGACAGGCGGACCTCGACTATTGGACCGCGCTCTATCGCGAGCTTCCGGCGTTGCCCGACCTGCCGACGGACCGCCCGCGACCCGCGCTCCGCACATTCAGTGGCGCGACGTGGTCGACCCGATTCGATGCCGGGCTTCTGAAGTCGCTGCGCCGGACGGGTTCCGCCCACGGCACGACCCTGTTCGCGGTGCTGTTCACGGCGCTGCAGACCGTTCTTGGGCGACTGTCGGGCAGCGACGACGTCGTCATCGGCGTGCCGGTGGCCGGCCAGTCCGTCGACGACGCACCGGACCTGGTCGGGCATTGCGTCAACCTGCTGCCGTTCCGGGCGCCCCTGGACTGGCAGGCGCCCTTCGCCCGGCATGTCGGCGCCGTGGCAGAGCGCCTGCTCGACGGCTTCGATCATGCGAGATGCACGTATGGCACGCTGGTGCGCGCCCTGCCGGTCGAGCGCGTCGCCAACCGCCTGCCGCTCACGGAGCTTCAGTTCAACCTCGAGCGTCTGGGCGACGATCTCGATTTCGGCGAGCTGCAGGCGACTGTCACGCCCAATCCCAAGGCCGCCGTCAATTTCGACCTGTTCGTCAACGTCATCGAGTCGGAGTCCGGGCTGCGCATCGATTGCGACTACAACACCGATCTGCTCGATGCGGCGACCATCGAACGCTGGATGACGCACTACCGGACGCTCCTCGAAGGCATCTGCGCCACGCCGGCGTGCACGCTGTCGGCCCTGCCGATGCTGTCCGCCGGGCAGGCGCACTTCGTCCTCGATGTCGTGAACGACACCGCGTCCGCCGATCCGAAGGAGAGCTGCATTCACCAGCTGTTCGCGGCGCGGGTGGCGGCCTTCCCCGAAGCCGTGGCCTGCGTCGACGGCACAGGCGAGATGACGTATGCCGAGCTCGACCGCGACTCGACCCGCCTGGCGCAGGAGATCCTGGCCGCCAGCCCGGTGCGCAAGGGCAGGATTGCCGTGGCGACCGACCGCTCGCGCGCGCTTCTGGTGGCCTTGCTCGGGGTGATGAAGGCCGGCCACGCCTACGTGCCGCTCGATGTCCGCCAACCGCGCGAGCGCCTCCGGCAGATCGCCGCCGCAGCCGGGATCGACGGTATCGTCTGCCAGGACGAACGGATTCCGGCGATCGTTGGCGCGGCGTTCGCGCTCCATCTCGATCGGCTCGACCTCGGCCGTGCCCCCGTGACGGCACTTCCCGCGCTTCCCATCGTGGCGGCGGGCGATTCCGCCTACGTGCTGTTCACGTCTGGCTCGACGGGAACGCCCAAAGGCGTCGAGGTGAGCCACGGCGCCCTGACGAACATCATCTGCTGTGTCGCCGAGATGTGCGCCCTCACGCCGGCCGACCGCGCCATTGCGTCGAGTGCCGTCACGTTCGATGTCGCCGCCACGGAGCTCTACGCGCCGCTGATAACGGGCGGTCGCGTGATCGTGGCCGACCGGGAACAGGTCGTGAGCGGCGTCGAGCTGGTGGCCCTTGCCGGCCGGCAGGGCGCCACCGTAATGCAGGCGACGCCCTCCCTGTGGCGCATGCTGCTCGAGGCGGGCTTCCGCTCGCATCCCGGGCTCAGGATGATCACGGCCGGCGAAGACCTGGCGCGTGACCTGGCCGAGCGGCTGCTCTCGGGCGGTGGTCGGCTGTGGAATCTTTATGGACCGACCGAGACCGCGATCTACTCCAGCGGCGTCGAGGTGCGCGCGGGCGAGGGGAGGGTCACCATCGGCCGGCCGCTGGCCAATACGCGGCTCTATGTGCTGGACGATCGCGACGTCGTCGTTCCGCTTGGAGTGGCCGGCAATCTGCTGATCGGCGGCGATGGCCTGGCCAAGGGCTATGTCGGGCGCGACGACCTGACGGCGCGGGCGTTCCCGGAGATTGCAATCGCCGGCCGTGCGCCCCAGCGCCTCTATCGTACCGGCGACCTGGCGCGCCTGCTGCCGTCCGGCGAGCTCGAGCTGCTCGGCCGTGTCGACCGCCAGGTGAAGCTGCGCGGCTTCCGGATCGAGCTGGAGGAGATCGAGACCGTGCTGCGCGGAGCGCCGGGCGTGCGCGATTGCGCGGCGCTGATGCGCGACGACGCCGGGACCGACCCGTCGCTGGTTGCCTACGTGGTCACGGACCACGGCGCGAAGCTCGCCGACCTGACAGCCTACCTGGCCGGGCGCCTGCCCGACTACATGGTGCCGGCGCACTGGGTCGAGGTCCCGGCCCTGCCCCTGACGGCGAGCGGCAAGCTCGATCGGAATGCGTTGCCGCCGCCGGCGCGCCCGGTGGCGGCCGCGTCCGGGCCGGCGGAGGCGCGGCCTCGAACCGCTTTGGAGACCGCCATCGCGGACGTGTGGGCGAGCGTGATCGGCTGCGAGAGCGTCGGGACCGACGCGCCGCTGTTCTCGCTGGGGGCGGATTCCCTGCAGGTCTATCGCATCGCCGCTCGGCTCGGCCAGCACGGCATTGCCGTCAATGCCCGCGCGCTGATGGGCAATCCGACGGTGGCAAGCCTGGCGAAGTCGATCCAGGGTGGCGCGCCGGCGTCGCCGGCCGACGCGGGACCTTCGCTTGCCGATTTCCGCCATCGAGCCCGCCGCAGCAAGGCGAAGCCATGAAGGCCGGCGAAACCAACGGCTCCATGGCATCGCCGGAAACCCGGAATCCCGACGGGTTTCCCTGCACCCTGCTGCAGGTGCACCTGTGGGCCAGGCACAAGCTTCAGGGTCCGTCCGGCCTCAACATCGCGATGCGTTGGGCCGTGAACGGGGAGCTCTCGCACGCGGCGGCGGCGGGTGCGCTGCAGCTCCTGATGCGGCGGCACGAGATCCTGCGCACCAGCTTCCGCGAGGTGGATGGCAAGCTCGAGCAGGTCGTATGGCCGGCGTGCGCAATCAAGCTTCTCGACGTCGACCTGTCCTTCCTGCCGCCGGCCGAGCGCGCGGCGCGCGCCGAGCAAATGGCCCGGGCGGAAGCGCTCGACGCCATGGACCCGCGGCAGGCCCCGCTGATGCGGGCGATGCTGCTGAGGTTCGGCCAGGGACGGGGCGAGCTTCTGCTCACCCTGCATGCCATGGTGGCAGACGGCTGGTCGACTGGCCTGCTGATCGGCGAGTTCCAGGCCGCCGCACGGGCGATCGACGCCGGCACGCCGCCGGAGGCATCCGAGCCGGAGCTGCAGTTCGTCGACTACGCGCTATGGCAACACGAGCTGCTGGCGAGCGGCGCCCTCGACGAGTCGCGCGTGTTCTGGCGGCAGCAGCTGGCCGGCGCCGCCGGGACGCGCGTCTCGCCCGACCAACGGGCTCCGTCGACTGACGGCGATCGGAGCTCCATTGCATCGCTCCTGCTGCCGGCCGCCGTGAGCGACGCGATCGATTCCTTCGGGCGCCAGCAGGGCGCGACTCGATTCGCTCTCGCCGCCGCCAGCCTCTCCCTGATGCTGCATCGCGTGACCGGCGCGGGCGAGATCGTGATCGGATCGCAGGTTGCAAACCGCGAGGAGCCCGCTGCCGAGGGCTTGGTCGGGCCGACCGTCAACTCGATCACGCTGCGCCTGCCCGTGGCAGCGGATGGGACGCTCCGGCAGCTCGCCGCCACCGCAAGCGGGATCGTCCAGTCGGCGCTGCTGCATCAGCGGCTGCCTTTCGAGATCGCCGAAGGCTTCGCCGCCACCGGCGAGGGCAGGCCGTTGCATGCCGTGAACCTCGTCGTGCACCGCTCCTATTCGGGCACCGCGGAAACCGACGGGACGGCGCCCGGCCGCTTCAGCCTGGTTTCCCTGCCGTCGTACCCGGCGGGATCGCCCTGGGACCTGAACTTCTATCTCATCGGACGCGACGAGGGCTGGCGCCTGTCGTGCGAGGCCAACGCCGACCTGTACGACCCGCAGACGGTGCAAGGCCTGCTGCAATCGTGGCAGGTGTGCCTGCGCGGGATTGTGACGGGTCCCGACCGTCGTCTCGCCGACTGCCCCTGGCTGCTCGCCGTCGAGCTGCGCGCAGAGCCTGGACGGCAGACGATCGCGGCGCCGGCTGTGCGCCGCCGCGAGGCGATCGGGCTCGACGACGCGGCACGTCACATCGTGCGCTTTCACGAGGCGGGAAAGAGCACGCCGATGATCGTGCTCAACAATCGCTCCGTCTACTACCCTCTCGCCCGTGCGCTCGGCGAGGGCCGGCCATTCGCCGACATCCAGCTCTATCATCCGTCGAGCCGGCTGGACGCGGAAGCCTGTCGCTTCGAGGACTTTGCCGCCTCCGCGATTCGGCTCATTCGCGCGGTGCAGCCGAAGGGCCCCTACATCCTGGGCGGCCATTGCGTGTACGGCGCGCTGGCGTTCGAGGCGGCGAGGCAGCTGCAGGCGATGGGCGAGACGACGAAGCTCGTCGCTCTTTTCGACTCGTGGGCGCCCGGATATCGCGAGGACATGTCGCCGCTCGATCGCAAGCTCCGGCAGCTCAGGATCGACACCTTCGAGCACATGAAGCGGCTGGCGCAGTATCGCCGGGGCGAGGTCGGGCTCGACGCCATCGTTCGCAAGCCGATTCTCCGGCGCCTCGGCCTGCTCGCCCCGGAGCCCGCGCCGGAAAAGATGCCGGATCTGCGCTTCGACGATCGGCTGACGGACGCGGCCACGACGTATCGCCCGCAACCCTACGAGGGCGACGTCGTCCTGTTCCGCAGCCAGGAGACGCTGCGCGGCCGGCTGTTCGACGACCTGATGGGTTGGGGCCCGCTGGTGTCGGGAAACCTGGCCAAGGTAGAGGTCGACAGCGCGCATCAGGACATGTTCCGCGACCGGCCGGCGCGCGACATCGCCGCCTCCTTGCGCGCCAGGCTGGGCGACGAGATCAAAAGCTAGCCTCCGGCGGATCGTGGGGATTCCGATGCGCCTCGTCCTCGTCGTCGCGCTGATTCTCGTCCTGGCCGGGAGCGCGGCGGGCTGGTTGCTGCTGGTGCCGCGCTGGCCGTCGCCGACGGGGCTGCACGCCGTTGGCAGGATCGATCTCGAGGTGCGCGATTCGCGGGGACAGCCGGTCTCGACGACGGTCTGGTACCCGGCCGCCGGACCGCGCGAGGGCACGCGACCCGTCGAGAACGCGCCGATCGCCGGCGAGCGGCGGGCCCCCGTGATCCTGTACTCGCCCGGCTGGGGCGGCTCGCGCCTGCAGAGCAGCATCCAGACGATGAACCTCGCCAGCCATGGTTTCGTGGTCGTGGCTTGCGACGATCATGGCGACGGTCGGGGCGCGGCCCTGGAGCTGTCGTCGGATGCGGCGATGGCCGCCACGGTGGAGCGGGCGGGCCGTCAGGTCGTTGCCCAGGCCGATCGCCTGCTCGACGTCCTGCGCGCCCTCGAGGCCGGCCAGCCCTCGCTCCTGGCCGGCCGGCTCGATCTCGCGCGTGTCGGCGTGCTGGGTTACTCCTTGGGCGGCGCGGCGGGCCTGCAGGCGGCTCTGCTGGGCGCGCGCATCGCCGGCGTGTTCAGCGTCGATGGCGGGCTCTTCGGGTCGCCGGCCACGCAGATCGGAAAGGAAGCGTACTTTCTCCTGTCGAGCCGCGAGGCCTTCCCGAGCGCGGCCGAGCTGGTGTCGACCGACCCGTTCACGCGCAACTACGCCCTGATCAGCGCGCAGGATTTGCCGCGCAACGCGCGACGCATGGAACGCCCGGACAGCTACTGGGCCATCGTGGAGGGGGCCGACCATGGGGATCTGTCCGACCAGCTGTTCGTATTCTCGCGCCGCAAGCTCTTGCGGACCAACCTCGAGCGACAGGCGATGAACACCGCGATCGGGGCGCTCGAGGTCGCCTTCTTCCGCGCCGTCCTTCTCGGCGAGCCCGGACCGCTGCGCGCCTTGCGCAGCCGCGACAGTCAGAGCGTGCGCTGGATCGACCCTGCTTCGTTGCCGCCCGTCGCCTCTCCCCGATGACGCGCAGGGTATTCGGATAGGGTGAAAAAATCCGTCATCCCGAGCGGAGCCGCCCGATCAGGCGCTGCTTGCAGCGCCATTGGCGGCATAGTCGAGGGTCCCTTTCTTGCTGGTGTTGCAATAAGAATGGTCCCTCCACTTCGCCTTGCTACGCTCGGCTCCGGTCGGGATGACGGAGGTTTTTTTCCCCATCCGAATGCCCTGCGATGACGCGCGAGCGCTTTCCTGCCCTGTTGTCGCTGCAACCCGGCGGGAAGCCTTGGACGCGTTTTCCGGGGTCGACTAAGGTGAGGCAGACACTGAGAAAAGCGCCCGTGCTCCGTCATCTCGAGCGTGCCGCGAGAGTGGTCTATGGCCGCTTTCTTGCCCGTCGGCCCGACAAGCTCCGTTTCCACGGCGCCTTTGCCTCGTTCGACGAGGCCATGGCCAATGTGCGCGGTGGGATGCTGGCCGGCTACGATCACGACAGCGTCTCGTACGTGTCGAGGCACGTGATGAAGCAGGTCCCGCTGTGGGACTACCCGATCCTCTACTGGCTCGGCCGCCTCGCTCCCGAGATTTCCCGCGTCGTCGACGCCGGCGGCCACACGGGCGTGAAGTATCGCGCCTTCGGACGCTATCTCGATCTCGATCGCCTCGACTGGATCGTCTACGACCTGCCGGCGCAGGTGAGGGCGGGCCGGGCGCTGGTGCGACCCGAGGATCGAACCCTGTCGTTCGTCGAGCGCATCGAGGACGCTCCCGTCGCCGACCTGCTGCTGGCCTCCGGCCTGATGCCCTACCTCGAGGGCTCGCTGGACGATCTGGCTCGGCGGCTGCGTGCGCTGCCGCGCTACGTCCTCCTCAACAAGGTGGTCACGCGCGACGGGCCGACCGTCGTCACCCTGGAGAATTTCGGGGTCGCCGAGGTGCCCTATCAGGTTCGCAACGAGGGCGAGGTGCCGGCCGCGCTCGAGGCGCTGGGGTACGAGATCATCGACAGCTGGATCATCGACTCGCTCGGCCATGTCATACCGACCCATCCCGAGCTCGGTCGCTGCGTCTGCCGCGGCTATGTCGCGCGCCTGCGCGAGGCATCCCGTTCGGCCCAATCTCTCGAAAATCGCGGGCACGACGTTACGCTTGGCTGACCCGAGCCGGGCGGAAGATGCCCTGGCGCTCTATCGCGTGCCAACCACGAGCATGCCGTTCCACGTTCGCGCGAGCAGGATGATCGCGATCATGCCAAGGGCAGCCACCACGAACATGCCGAGGAAGGCGCGCTGGCCGTAATCGGCGTAGAGCAGGCCGGCGACCTGGAAGACCACCGCCTGCGTGGCACCCGTGCCGAGGGCGTAGTAGACGCTCTGCCCCAGCGCGACGCCGGACGGCGGCAGGGCGCGCTGGATGAAAGCCATGGCGCCGAGATGGCAGGCGGCGAAGGTGCCGGCGTGCAGGGCCTGCAGGGCGACCAGCGCCCACAGCTCCGTGGTGAACGCCATGCCAAGCCAGCGCACCATGGCGCAGCCCAGCGCAAACGCGATCAGGCCGCAGACGCCGAGCCGCTTCAGCAGCCAGGGGCTCGCCAGCATCAGCAGGATCTCGACGGCGACGCTCAGGCCCCACAGCAGGCTGATGGTGACGTCGTCGATGCCGGCGGCGCGCCAGGTCAGGGTGCCGAAGCTGTACAGCACGGCGTGGCTCGCCTGGCAGCAGCCGGCCGCCAGCATGAACAGCAGGAAGGGCCGCGAGGCGAGAAGATCGGTGATCCCGAACGGGGCGCGCTCCGCCCGGTCGCGTCCCTGCGCGTCGGCAGGCAGCCACAAGGCGAGCGGGACCAGCAGCACGATGCCAGCGAAGCTGACATAGAGGATCCAGGCCGGCCCGTTGCGATCGACGGCGGCGCCGCACACCACCGTGCCGAGGATGAAGGCCGCCGAGCCCCACGCCCGCAGCCGGCCGTAATCGATGCCGCGCGCCCGCGTCTCGTTGACCAGGATGCCGTCGTAGAGCGCCAGGGTCGGCGCCCACACGCCGCCCCACACGAGCGTCACCGCCAGGATGGCCAAGAACGTCGTGGCGAACTGGTAGCCGGTCAGCAGGATGGTGGCCGAGCCGGCGAGGACCAGGATGACGCCGCGCACGTTGCCGATGCGATGGGCGATCCAGCCGATGGCGAGCATCGCGCCGATGCCGACGAGCTGGCGACTCATGAACAGGGTGCCGATCTCGGCGTCGCTGATGCCGCGATCGCGCAGCCACACCGGCCAGAAGCTCATGAAGGCGCCGGCGGCGAAGAAGTAGGCGACGCCGTAGCCGGAGAGCCTGATGCCGGTGACCAGAGGCGCCATCAGGCGCCGAACTCGCGCCGTACCTGCTCGGTGTGCTGGCCGACCGACGGCACGTCGCCGAGCCGCTCGGGCTCGCCGGGCCACGAGGCGGCGAGGGCCGGGATGGCGACATCGCCGCCGGGCGAGCCGAAGACGACACGGCGGACCTGCGGATGGGTCGACAGGTCCTTGACCGTGCTGACGCGCGCCCAGGCGATCTGGGCGGCGTCGAGCCGGGCGGCGAGATCGGCGAAGCGCCGGGCGCCGAAGCTCGCCTGCACGATGGCGTTGGTGTCGTCGCGCCGCGCGTTGCGCGCCTTGTTGGTGGCGTAGTCGGGATCCTTCTCCAGGCCGGGCCTGTCGAGCACGCCATGGCACAGCCGCTCGAACTCGCGATCGTTCTGGATCGAGATCAGCACCGGGACATCGTCCTCGGTCTGGTAGACGCCGTAGGGCGCGATGAAGGGATGGGTGAGGCCGAGCCGCGGCCAGTCGTAGGCGGCGTAGTCGTTGGCCAGCAGGGGCACCGTCATCCATTCGGCCATCGACGAGAACAGCGATACCGAGAGCGCGCGACCCTCGCCGGTCTTCTGCCGGGCGAGCAGGGCTTCCAGCACCGCGGCATGGGCATACATGCCGGTGCCGATGTCGGTCGCCGAGACGCCGACGCGGCCCGGCGCCTCCGCCGTGCCGGTGATCGAGGCGAGGCCGCTTTCGGCCTGCACCAGCAGGTCGTAGGCGCGGCGGTCCTTGTAGGGGCCGTGATCGCCGTAGCCCGAGATGTCGACCGTGATCAGGCGCTTGTGCCGGGCGCGCATCGCCGCCGAGCCGAAGCCCGCACGCTCTGCCGCGCCGGGCGCCAGGTTCTGGATCAGCACGTCGGCCCGCGCGATCAGGCGGTGCAGCAGCGCGAGATCGTCCGGCTTCTTGAAGTCGAGCGCGACCGACTGCTTGCCGCGATTGAGCCATACGAAGTAGCTCGACTGGCCGTGGACGTAGCCGTCGTAGGCGCGGGCGAAATCGCCCTCGGGGCGCTCGATCTTGATGACCCGCGCGCCGGCGTCCGCCAAGCGAGCCGCGCAATAGGGGGCAGCCACGGCCTGCTCCACGCTCACCACCAGCAGACCATTCAATGCATCTGGCATGATCTCGATCTTTCCCGGTCGCACCGGAACCAGGCGCGATCGCCTCTCCGTGCGGCTGGCCGTTAGTGTCCCAAAATCTCCTGCCGTACAAGGCGTCAGTCGTCGCCCTGCCGGCAGGCATATGTCATTCGGTGGAAGCATCCCTTTGCTGCTAGAGTTCCCTACGAGGGAAGCGGCGAGGGGAAGACATCGATGAGAAGCGTCAATGTTGCGGAGGCCTACGCCGCAAAGCTCACCACTGCCGAGAAGGCCGTCGCAACCCTGGCGGACGGCGAGACGATCTCGGCGGGCATGGCGATCGGCCAGCCGCCGGCCTTGCTGGCGGCGATTGCCGCCCGCGTCCGGGCCGACGACCTCAAGCGGCTCCGCCTGTACTACAAGATCGCGATGGAGCCGCTGGCCAAGTCTCTCCTTGCCGATGGTGTCGTGGAGAAGATCGATGCCCATAGCCTGTTCATCGGCGGGCCAGATCACGAGATCATCAAGCGACAGGCGGCGAGCGGCCGCAAGCTCGTCAGCTTCGTTCCGGTGCATTTCAGCCAGGTGCCTCGCCTGTTCGAGGAGCTCATCGCGCTCGACACCTTCGTCGTGACCGTGTCGCCGATGGACAAGTCGGGCTACTTCTCGCTCGGTACCAACAACGATTTCGCCTCGGTGGCGGCGCGTCGCGCCAAGCGGCTCATCGTCGAGGTCAACCGCCACATGCCGCGTGTGTTCGGCCAGTCGCACATCCATGTCGGCGAGGTCGCGGCCATCGTCGAGAATCATGTGCCGCTGATCGAGGCCGGCGCGGCCGACCCGTCGGCGGAAGGCCGGATCATCGGCAGCCTGGTGGCGCCCATGGTGCCCAACGGGGCCACCGTCCAGCTCGGCATCGGCAAGATACCGTCGGGCGTGGCGCTGGCCCTCGAGCGGCATGCCGATCTCGGAATCCACACCGAGCTGTTCTCGTCGGCGATGGCTGAGCTGATCCTCAAAGGGGTGATCAATGGCAGCCGCAAGACGCTGCACCCGCGCAAGCACGTCTTCACCGTCGCTTTCGGGACGGCCGATTCCTACGCCTTCATGGACGACAACCCGGCGTTCGAGAGCTATCCCTCGTCCTACGTCAACGATATCCGCACGATTGCCCAGCACGACGATTTCATCTCGATCAACACCGCGATCGAGGTCGATCTCTACGGCCAGGTGAATGCCGAGTTCATCGGCGACCATGAATACAGCGGCTCGGGCGGTCAGTTCGACTTCGTGAAGGGCGCCTCCCTGGCACGCCGCGGCAAGTCGATCATCGCCCTGCAGTCGACGGCGAGGAAAGGAACGGTTTCCAGCATCGTGCCCAAGGTCGCCATGGTGACGGACGTGCGCATGGACGTCGAATGGGTCGTCACCGAGCACGGCGCGGTCAATCTGCGTGGCAAGTCGACCAAGGAGCGTGCCGAGGCGCTGATCGGCATCGCCCATCCCGATTTTCGCGCCGAGCTGACCGCCGCCGCCCGGCGGGTCACGCTGATCTGAGGAGACCGGCATGCCCCTGATCAAGACGGCGTTCGCCGAGAGCATCGGCACCATCGCCTTCGACCGCGACGCCAAGCGCAATGCCCTGAGCGCCGGGCTGATCGCCGAAACCCTCGCTGCCCTGGACGAGTTCAAGGCGAAGCGTGCGAGGGCCATCGTTCTGCGCAGCGCCGGCACCGGCAAGGTCTGGTCGGCCGGGCACGATATCGACGAGCTGCCGAAGGCCGACGTCGATCCGCTGCCCTATAGCGATCCGCTCGAGCAACTGCTGCGTGCCGTGAAGGCCTTCCCGGCGCCGGTCATCGCCATGGTGCGCGGGTCGGTATGGGGCGGTGCGTGCGATCTGGTGATGGCCTGCGACCTCGTCTATGGCGACGAGACGTGCGCGTTCGCGATCACCCCGGCCAAGCTCGGGCTGCCCTACAATGTCGGCGGGTTCCTGAACTTCATGAGCCGCCTGCCGCTCAATGTCGTGAAGGAGATGTTCTTTTCCGCCGACCCGATCTCGGCGGATCGGGCCGAGCGGGTCGGCATCGTCAACAGGATCGTCGGGGCGACCGAGCTGGAGCAGACGGTCTACGGCATGGCTCGGACCTTCACGACGCGGTCGGCGGCTTCGATCGCGACCTCCAAGGAGTCGATCCGGGTGCTGAGCGAGTCCGCGCCGATCAATCCGACGACGTTCGAGTACCTGCACGGATTGCGCCGCGACGTTTATTTCGGCCCCGACTACCACGAGGGCACGGCGGCCTTTTTGGAGAAACGTCCGCCGAAATTCTGAGCTGCGATCGGTTCGGCGGGGCCGGCTTGCCGTCTCGGGACGGCGGCGTGCTACGTCACCGTGGAACAGGATGCGAAGGGTAGAGATATGCCGGGACCGCTTCAGGGTGTGCGTGTGATCGACTTGACGGCCGTCCTGCTGGGGCCGTTCGCCACGCAGCATCTGGCCGACATGGGCGCCGACGTGATCAAGGTCGAGCCGCCGGAGGGCGACTTGTTGCGGGCGTCGGGCGGCTCGATGGGGCGCGACAAGAGCATGGGGCCGATCTACATGGCGGCCAACCGCAACAAGCGCTCGCTCTGCCTCGATCTCAAGAAACCGGCCGGCTGCGCCGTGCTGAAGGACCTGATCAAGGGCGCCGACCTCTTCATCCACAACAGCCGGCCGCAGGCGATCGAGCGGCTGGGCCTGGGCTACGAGGACCTGAAGAAGATCAATCCGTCGATCATCTACGCCTACTCGCTGGGCTATGCGCGCAAGGGACCCTATGGCCACAAGCCCGCCTTCGACGACCTGGTGCAGGGGGTGAGCGGCGCGGCCTCGCTGCAGAGCCGCGTCGACGGCCTGCCGCCGCGCTTCATGCCGAGCCTGATCGCCGACAAGACGACGGGCCTGCATCTCTGCATCGCCGTGCTGGGCGCGCTCTACCATCGCAAATGCACGGGCGAAGGCCAGATGATCGAGGTGCCGATGCTCGAGACGCTGGCCTCGTTCTGGCTGACCGAGCATCTGTTCGGCGCCACCTGGACGCCCGAGCGGGGCGCCATGGGCTACGACCGCATCATCAACAAGTTCCGTCATCCCTTCAAAACGGCTACATCTGCGCGCTGCCTTACACCGATGCGCACTGGCTGACCTTCTTCGATCTCGCCGGCCGGCCCGACCTGGCCAAGGAACCGCGCTTCGTCGACCGCAACGAGCGCGCCAAGCATTTCAGCGAGCTCTACCAGGTACTGGCCTCGCTGCTCGAGCATCGGCCGACCGACGAATGGCTGGAAATGTTCGACAAGGCCGACATCCCGGCGATGCCGGTGCGGACACTGGAAGACCTGCTCGAAGACCCGCATCTCAAGGCGACCGGCTTCTTCACCGCGCGCGAGCATCCCACCGAAGGGCCGATCACCACCTTCGCCAGCCCGCTCGACTTCGAGAAGACCAAGGTCGAGTTCCGCCGCCACGCCCCGCGCATCGGCGAGGACGGCGAGGCGGTGTTGCGCGAGGCGGGCGTGAGCGACGCGGCGATCGACAAGTTGAAGGCGGAGAAGGCCCTGATCATGCCGGCGCCGATGGGTTCGTGACACCGCCGGAAACCGGCCCGGATCCCGATCTGACGTAAGCCCGCCATTACGTAAAGTCGTTCCGCATCACGGCGTCATGAGCCGCAATTCGGTTCGGTACCGCTTGTCCCACGCGGGCCCGCGGCTAAACTCCGGCCAAATCGAAAACCCGGCCCGGGAGGGGCAGATGGATCTCGCTTTCACGCCTGAGGAACGTCAATTCGCCGACGACGTGCGGGCCTTCGTGCGCGCCAACCTGTCGGCCGACACGCGCGACAAGGTGAAGAACGGCAAGCACCTGATCCGCGACGACTACATGCGCTGGCAGCAGGCGCTGGGGAAGAAGGGCTGGCTGGTCTACACGTGGCCCAAGAAGCATGGCGGGCCGGGCTTCACGCCGGCCGAGCGCTACATCTTCGAGAACGTCTGCGCGGAGGAGTACGCGCCCGGCATCATCCCGTTCGGCACCAAGATGGTCGGGCCGGTGATCTACACGTTCGGCAGCGACGAGCAGAAGCAGAAATTCCTGCCGGCGATCCGCGAGAGCACGGTGTGGTGGTGCCAGGGCTATTCCGAGCCGGGCTCGGGCTCCGATCTCGCGAGCCTGCGCACCAAGGCCGAGAAGCAGGGCGACCACTACATCGTCAACGGCTCGAAGACCTGGAACACGATGGGCCACTGGGCCGACTGGATCTTCTGCCTGGTGCGCACCGACCCCAAGGTCAAGCCGCAGGAGGGCATCTCCTTCCTGCTGATCGACATGAAGACGCCGGGCATCACCGTGAAGCCGATCATCATGGCCGACGGCGGGCACGAGGTGAACGAGGTCTTCTTCGACAACGTCGAGGTCCCCATCGCCAACCTGGTCGGCAAGGAGAACGAGGGCTGGACCTGCGCCAAGTTCCTGCTCGCCAACGAGCGGCTCGGCATCGCCGCCGTGCCGCAATCCAAGCGCGGCGTCGCTGCGCTGAAGGACATCGCCCGCGCCGAGCGCGAGGACGGCAAGCCCTTGATCGAGAACCAGAGCTTCGCCGAGAAGATCGCCGACCTCGAGATTCAGGTGACGGCGCTCGAGTTCACCGAGCTGCGCGTGCTGTCGTCGATGGCGCATGGCGGCCAGCCCGGGCCGGAAGTGTCGGGTCTCAAGGTGCGCGGCTCGGAGATCCAGCAGCGCATCACCGAGCTCACCATGGAGGCGGTCGGCGAATACGCCGCGCCCTATCTGCCGGGCCTGCTGTGGCAGGGCTCGAACGAGGAGCCGGTGGGCCCGTCCTACGCCCATCTCGCCGCGCCGCGGTACTTCAATGCGCGCAAGACCACGATCTACGGCGGCAGCAACGAGATCCAGAAGGGCATCATCAGCAAGATGGTGCTGGGGTTGTGACGGGCCTGCCGCCCTTCATGTCCCTCCCCCGATAACGGGCAGGGCGTTCGCATATGAAAGATATTCCGTCATCCCGACCGGAGCCGCGTATAGCGCGGCGTAGTGGAGGGAGCTTTCTTACTGCAGCATCAGCAAGAAAGGTCCCTCGACTGCGCCCCCCTTTCGGGTGGCTCCGCTCGGGATGACGGGATATTCCATATGCGAATGCCCTACGATTACGGGAGACGAGAATGAGTTGTGTCCACTCCCTCCCTTCAACGATGGTCGGTATCAAATGGACCTCGCTCTGAGCCCTGAACACAAGGCCTTCGCCGACGAGGTGCGCGAGTTCGCGCAGAAGAACCTCTCACCCGCGACTCGCGCCAAGACGTTCTCCGGCAAGCACTACGATCGCGACGACCACGTGATCTGGCAGCAGGCGCTCGGCCGCCAGGGCTGGCTCGCCTACACGTGGCCGAAGAAATACGGCGGCCCGGGCTGGGACGTGACGCGGCGCTTCCTGTTCGAGAACGTGCTGGCCGAGGAAGGCGCGCCGCGCATCATCCCGTTCGGCGTCAAGATGGTCGGGCCGGTGATCTACACGTTCGGCAGCGACGAGCAGAAGGAGCGCTTCCTGCCGGGCATCCGCCAGTCGACCGTGTCGTGGTGCCAGGGCTACTCCGAGCCGGGCGCCGGCTCGGACCTCGCCAACCTGCGCACGCGGGCGGTGCCGGACGGCGACCATTACGTCGTCGACGGCCAGAAGACGTGGACCTCGTTTGCCCACTGGGGCGACTGGATATTCTGCCTGGTGCGGACCAACCCGGACGCCAAGGCGCAGGAGGGCATCTCGTTCCTGCTGATCGACATGAAGACGCCCGGCATCACCGTGCGGCCGATCATCATGCTGGACGGCGCCCATCACGTGAACGACGTGTTCTTCGACAACGTCCGGGTGCCGGTCGGGAACCGCATCGGCAAGGAAGGCGAGGGCTGGACCTGCGCCAAGTTCCTGCTGGCCAACGAGCGGCTCGGCATCGCCGAGGTGCCGGCGTCCAAGCGCGGCGTCCGCTCGCTGCGCGACATCGCCCGCAGCGAGCCGGCCAACGGCACATCTGTAGCCGACGATCCCGCCTTCGCCAGCCAGATCGCCGATCTCGACCTGCAGGTCCAGGCGCTGGAGATGAGCGAGCTGCGCGTGCTGTCGACCATGGCCCAGGGCGGCGCCCCGGGACCGGAAGTGTCGACCCTCAAGATCCGGGGCTCGGAGATCCAGCAGCGCATTGCCGAGCTCACCATGGAGGCGGTCGGCGAGTACGCCGCGCCCTACCAGCCCGGCATGCTGTTCCAGGACACCAACGAGACGCCGGTCGGGCCCGACCATGCGCCGCCGGCCGCTCCGCGCTATTTCAACATGCGCAAGACCAGCATCTATGGCGGCAGCAACGAGATTCAGAAGAACATCGTGTCCAAGATGGTGCTAGGCCTTTAGGCCTCGGGGCGATAAGACACGGCAGGATTCCGGAGGAAAGAATGGATCTGTCCCTATCCGACGAGCAGAAGCAGCTTCAGGAGGCGGCCGAGCGCTTCGTGCGCGACAAGTACCCGTTCGACGCGCGACGCAAGATCGCCGCCACCGAGCGCGGCTGGCTGCCCGAGAACTGGGCCCAGTTCGCCGAGCTCGGCTGGCTCGGCATGGCGTTCTCGGAGGAGGACGGCGGCTACGGCGGCGGGCCGATCGAGACCATGATCGTCATGGAGCAGTTCGGCAAAGGCCTGGTGCTCGAGCCCTTCCTGCCGACCGTGGTGCTGGGCGGCGGCATGATCGCGTCCGCCGGAAGCGCTGCCCAGAAGGAAGCGCTGCTCGGGCCGATGATCGAGGGCAAGAAGCAGTTCGCCTTCGCCTGGCTCGAGCGCCAGTCGCGCTACAACCTGGCGGACGTGTCGCTCAAGGCCACGAAGGAGGGCAGCGGCTGGTCGCTCTCCGGCCACAAGGGCGTCGTTTACAACGCGCCTGCGGCGGACGACATCATCGTGCTCGCCCGCACCTCGGGTGCGGCGCGCGAGCAGAAGGGCCTCACCCTGTTCGTGGTCGACGGCAAGGCCAAGGGCATCACGCGGCGCGACTACCCGACGCAAGACTCGCTGCGCGCCTCGGAGCTCACCTTCGACAAGGTCTCGGTCGGCGCCGACGCGGTGCTGGGGCAGGTCGACGGCGCCTTCCCGCTGGTCGAGGGGGCGGTCGACCGCGCCATCGTCGCGTTGTGCGCCGAGGCGACCGGCTGCATGGACGCCATCAATGCGGCGACGCTGGAGTACATCAAGACGCGCAAGCAGTTCGGCGTGGCGATCGGCAAGTTCCAGGTGCTGCAGCATCGCATGGTCGACTGCTTCACCAACGCCCAGGAAGCGCGCTCGATGACCCTGATGGCGTCACTCAAGATCGATGACAAGGATCCGGTGGTGCGCGCCAAGGCGGCGTCCGGCGCCAAGGTGCAGATCGGCAAGTCGGGCAAGTTCTGCGGCCAAAGCGCGGTGCAGATGCATGGCGGCATGGGCGTCACCGACGAGCTCTCGGTCAGCCACTACTTCAAGCGCCTGACCATGATCGACCTGATGTTCGGCAACCAGCAGCACCACCTGACGCGCTACAGCAACCTCGCCATGGCGGCGTGAGGAGATCAGCCGGGCAGACACTGTGGCGCGGCCCTTGCCGCGCCTGAAGACAGCCCTTTGTTCGTCCCGGCGATGAAGCGGACCGACAAAATCCTCATCCTGAGAGCCTGTGACTTTTTCGATAGTCGCTTTTGGGCGATTGATGAGGTCGCTGCCGCGAACTTTTCTGTCGTCCTGAGCGCAGCGAAGGACCTCATCGCCTTGGAACTTCTGGCGATGAGATCCTTCGCTTACGGCGCTTGCTTCGCAAGCGCCTTTGCTCAGGATGACAGGAGAGGGACGACAGAATTCAATAAAGTCACATCCTCTGAGGAGGCCGCGCAGCGGCCGTCTCGAAGGATGGGCCTCAGACGCGGTGCCCATTGCATTGCCCATCCTTCGAGACGCGCCTTGTGGGCGCTCCTCAGGATGAGGATTTTGGTGGTGCGGGCGTTCCTCGTTCCGAGGAGGCGTTTGCGACTTCTGGCGTCTACGGACAGCTTGCCTCAGCAATCCTTGAACGCCATCCCCGACATCAAGTGCCGCCGTGGTCTCGACCGGCGGCAGCGTATTGACCCTGTCCCTGACGCTGCTATTGCTCGGCGTCCAGGCGCGTCAGGTGGCGCCGGCATCCGGAGGACGGCCCATGACCTATGATTCCGTGCACGTTCGCAAGCTCACCGGCGGCTGTGGCGCCGAGATTCTCGGCATCGATCTCAAGTCGATGAGCAACCGGCAATGGGACGAGGTGCAGCAGGCCTTCCGCGAGCACGGCGTCGTCTTCTTCCGCGACCAGGAGCTCACGCCGGAGCAGCACCTCGAGTTCGCCCGCCGCTGGGCGCCGATCGACGTCAACCGGTTCTTCACTGCCGTGCAGGGCTATCCGGAGATCGCCGAGGTGCGCAAGGAGCCGGAACAGAAGACCAATATCGGCGGTGGCTGGCACACCGACCACAGCTACGACCAGGAGCCGGCGATGGGCTCGATCCTGCTGGCGCGCGAGCTGCCGGAGGAAGGCGGCGATACCCTGTTCGCCAACATGTATCGCGCCTTCGAGACGCTCTCGCCGGGTCTGCAGCGCACCCTCGAAGGAATGCGCGCCGTCCACGGCTCGGCGCACATTTTCGGCACCAAGGGCGTCCACAAGGACAATCCCGAATCGGCTGCACGGTACGGCAACCAGAATCTGGTGGGAGACGACGTGGTGCATCCGGTCGTGATCCGTCATCCGCTGAGCGGCCGCAAGTCGCTCTATGTCAATCCCGCGTTCACCCTGCGTTTCGAGGATTGGAGCGTCGAGGACAGCCGGCCGCTGCTCGAGTACCTGTACCGTCATGCGACGCGGCCGGAGTTCACCTGCCGGTTCCGCTGGGGCGAGGGCTCGATCGCGTTCTGGGACAACCGCGCGACCTGGCACTACGCCGCCAACGACTATAACGGCGAGCGCCGGCTGATGCACCGCATCACCGTCTCCGGCTGCGCCCTGCAGCCGGCGACGGCATGACGACGGCCCTTAGCGCTTGAGCCGAAGCGAGATCTCGGCAACACCGGTCGCCAAGTTGTAGCCGGCGTCCCGCACGACGCCGGCGGCGACCATGCCGATCTCCGCGTTCGGGCCGCCATACAGCCAGTTGCCGCCGGCCTGGGTGCTCGCCGCGACGGTGCCCTGCTCGCCGACATAGGTGCCGCTGAGATCGCTCGGGCCGCGGTCCGAGCCCAGCGAGTACACGCGCCAGATCGTGTGGACCGCCTTGGTGTAGCCGATATCGATACCGACCTTGTTGATGGTGCCGGTGTACTCGGCGCTGTGCACGCCGTCCTTGGCGAGGAACACGCACTCCATCTGCTTGCGCGAGCCCAGCACGTAGCCGGTGCCGCCGGCCACGTTGCAGGTCAGCGAGCCGATGTAGATGCGCGAGTTGGCGTTGGCGGTGTTGAGCTGCTGCGGCGTCTGCTGCTGCAGGCAGGCTCCGGTCGCGAGCGCGAGGGTTGCCGCGACGGCGGTTATGAGAACTCTGTTCATTGCGTACTCCTTGATAAACTATGGCACAGCTTGCCGGAGGATTGTTGCGGCCAGGAGCGTATGCAGGCGACGCACCCCGTCAGCGCGCTACCGCCAAGTGCAATGCCTCGGGAGGGCTCGGTTGCCATCATAGCGGGGCACTGCGCTGCGATGTCTTTCGGAACCATCTCGCCAGGACAGTTTCCTTGATCGAGCCTTCAGCGACACCGATCATTGTATGAACGACGTCAGCCTCCTTCGCGTCGTGCGTCCATCCGTTCACTTCCAGGAAGATCGCAGCAATCGCATGGGCGGTACGCTTGTTTCCATCGTGAAAAACGTGACCCTTGCACAGAGCGAACGCATAGGCAGCCGCGAGCTCGAAGATATCCGGTCGCGGCTCTTCGTAGTGCCACTTGTTCAACGGCCGGGCGAGCGCGGCCTGAAACAGCGTCTCGTCCCGAACTCCCCCCGTCAGACCACCGAACAAGCTGATCGTCCGCGCGTTGATGGCGACAGCCTCCCGGTCCGAAAGCCAGACCGGCTCAGTCACTTCTTCGCAAGCTCACGATAGGCGTTCTTGTAGCGATGAAGCACCCGGTCGGCGGCTTGCATGGTTGTCGCGAACTTTGGATCGAAAGGCGTGACGAGGAAACCCTGTGGTGTTTCGACCGCATAAAGCGTGTCGCCTTCCTTTGCATTCATGCGAGCCAATGCCTCCTTGGGCCATGAAGTGCTGAGCGAGTTGCCAGTCCGGCGTAGTTTGAGTTCCGGCATATCGGTAGCTCCAAACGTAGATACATTGGTGTAGACTACCGGATTGCCGCCCACAACAGGGCCAGGCCCGAGATGACCATCACGCCGTCCAGCAGGCGCTGGAAGGTGGCCACGTTCAGCCGCTCGACGATTAGCCGGGCGAGGTAGGTCCCGGCCATGACCGAAGAGCCGGAGATCAGGCCCTTCACGACGATGTCGACGGGCAGCGCGCCGAGCTGGCGGAATGTGATGGCCTTGCTGACGTAGAGCGCCAGCGAGCCCGCCGCCTCGGTGGCGATGAAGGCGCCCTTGACAAGGCCGTAGGCGGCGAATGTCGGCACGCTGAGCGGCCCGGTGGAGACGACGATGCCGGTCAGGAAGCCGATGACCGCGCCGGCAAGGACGAGATGCCACGCGACGAACGTGACCTTGCGGCGGGCGAGCCAGCGCCGGCCGGGCACCATGGCGAGGAAGAACAGGCCCAGCGCGATATCGATCAGCCTCTCGGGCAGGACGAGCAGCGTGCGCGCACCCAGCGCGGCGGCCGGGATGCCGCCGAGCGCATAGGCGCCGCAGGCCCGCCAGTCGATCTCCTTCCACCATGAGGTGATCTTGGCGAAGTTCGACATGAGCGCGACGATCGCCATGATCGGCACGGCCTCACGCGGGCCGAAGCCGTAGACCAGGATCGGTAGCAGGATGATGGTGGCGCCCGTGCCGACGATGCCGCTCACCGTCCCGGCGACGAGGCCGACCGCGAGGACGAGGGCGTAGGTCAGCATGTCATGTGCTTACCCGACTTTGCTGCCAGGGAGCAGGCGCAACTCATGTTCCTCTCCGCCCGCGAAGCGGGGGGAGAGGCTAGGAGAGGTGGGTCATGTGGTTGTTGCCCCAGAGGAGATCGACCTTCATCCAGTGTCTGGTATCGATGGTGTGGCAACGACCCACCTCTCCTCCCCCACGCTTCGCGTGGGGCCCCTTCCTCTCCCCCCGCTTAGGCGGGCGGAGAGGACAGAATGAGTCGCTCAATACCCGATGTTCGGCCTGAGCCATCGCTCGGCCTGCTCGATCGGCACGCCGCGGCGGCGGGCGTAGTCCTCGAGCTGGTCGCGGCCGATGCGGGCGACGCCGAAATACTGCGCTTCGGGATGGGCGAAGTAGTAGCCCGACACGGCTGCGGTCGGCAGCATGGCGAAGCTTTCGGTCAGCATCATGCCGGCGTTCTGGCCGGCATTGAGCAGGCGGAACAGCTCGGGCTTCTGGCTGTGGTCGGGGCAGGCGGGGTAGCCCGGCGCCGGCCGGATGCCGCGATACTTCTCTCGCACCAGCTCGTCGTTGGCGAGCGCCTCGTCGGGGGCATAGCCCCACAGGGTCTTGCGCACGCGCTCGTGCAGGCGCTCCGCGAACGCCTCGGCGAGGCGGTCGGCCAGCGCCTTCAGGAGAATGTCAGAGTAGTCGTCGTGGTCGGCCTTGAAGCGCGCAAGATGCCCCTCGATGCCGTGGCCCGCCGTCACCGCGAAGCCGCCGATCCAGTCGGCCTCCGGCGAGATGAAGTCGGCCAGGCACATGTTGGCGCGTCCCGAGCGCTTCTCGATCTGCTGGCGCAGGAAGTAGAGGCGCGAGGTTTCCTTGCTGCGGCTCTCGTCCTCGTACAGCACCACGTCGTCGCCGTCGCGCCGGCACGGCCAGAACGACACCACGCCCTTGGCGGTGAGCCACTTCTCGCGCACCACGTGCTCCAGCATCTTGCGCGCATCGGCGTAGAGCTTGCGCGCGCTCTCGCCCACCACCTTGTCCTCGAGGATGCTGGGATAGACGCCGACCAGCTCCCAGGCGCGGAAGAACGGCGTCCAGTCGATGCGCTCGATCAGCTCGTGCAGGGGATACTCGGCGAAGACGCGCGTGCCGGTCACCGCCGGCCTGGGCGGCGTGTATTTCGACCAGTCGATGGCATAGGCGTTGGCCCGGGCGATCTCGAGCGACACCACCTTGTCCTTCTTGCCGTCGGCGCGCTCCACCCGGATCGCCTCGTACTCGGCGGCGACCTTGGCGGCGAAGTCGTGCGCCTGGCCCTTCGAGTCGGAGGTCAGCGCCGTGCACACGCCGACCGCACGCGAGGCGTCGAGCACATGGACGGTCGTGCCCTTGTAGCGCGGCGCGATGCGCAGCGCCGTGTGGACCTTGGAGGTGGTGGCGCCGCCGATCAGCAGCGGCACCTTGAAGCCCTGCCGGGTCATCTCCTCGGCCACCGTCACCATCTCGTCGAGCGACGGCGTGATCAGGCCGGACAGGCCGATCAGGTCGGCGCGGTTGTCGTTGGCCGATTTCAGGATGTCCTGGAACGGCACCATGACGCCGAGGTCGATGACCTCGAAGTTGTTGCACTGCAGGACCACGCCGACGATGTTCTTGCCGATGTCGTGGACGTCGCCTTTGACCGTGGCCATGACGATGCGGCCCTTGCTGCGCGACGTCGACGTCTTCTCGGCCTCGATGTAGGGCAGCAGGTGGGCCACCGCCTTCTTCATGACGCGGGCGCTCTTCACCACCTGCGGCAGGAACATCTTGCCGGCACCGAAAAGATCGCCGACCACGTTCATGCCGGCCATCAGCGGGCCCTCGATGACCTCGATCGGCCGCGCGATCTGGCGGCGCGCCTCCTCGGTGTCCTCGACCACGAACTGGTCCATGCCCTTGACCAGCGCGTGCTCGAGCCGCTTCTCGACCGGCCAGCTGCGCCACTCCGCATCCTGCGTGGCGGCGACCTCGCCGGTGCCCTTGTACTTGGGCGCGAGCTCGAGCAGGCGGTCGGTGGAATCGTCCCGGCGATTGAGGATCACGTCCTCGCAGGCCTCGCGCAGCTCCTTCGGGATCTGGTCGTAGACCTCGAGCTGTCCGGCATTGACGATGCCCATGTCCATGCCCGCCTTGATGGCGTGATAGAGGAACACCGAGTGCATGGCCTTGCGCACCGGCTCGTTGCCGCGGAAGGCGAAGGACAGGTTCGAGACGCCACCCGAGATCTTGACGTCGGGGCAGCGCGCCTTGATCTCGCGCGTCGCCTCGATGAAGTCGACGCCGTAGTTGTTGTGCTCCTCGATGCCGGTGGCGACGGCGAAGATGTTGGGATCGAAGATGATGTCCTCGGCCGGAAAGCCGACCTGGTCGACCAGGATGTCGTAGGCGCGGGCGCAGATCTCGACCTTGCGCTGCCTGGTGTCGGCCTGGCCCTTCTCGTCGAACGCCATGACGACCACCGCAGCGCCGTAGCGGCGCACCTTGCGGGCGTGCTCGATGAACGGCTCGACGCCTTCCTTCATCGAGATCGAGTTGACGATCGGCTTGCCCGCGACGCACTTCAGGCCGGCCTCGATCACGCTCCATTTCGAGCTGTCGATCATGATCGGTACGCGGGCGATGTCGGGTTCCGAGGCGATCAGCTTCAGGAACGTCTCCATCGCCTGCTCGGCGTCGAGCAGGCCTTCGTCCATGTTGACGTCGATGATCTGCGCGCCGCTCTCGACCTGCTGGCGTGCCACCTCGATCGCGGCGCCATAGTCGCCGTCGAGGACCAGCTTCTTGAACCTCGCCGAGCCGGTGACGTTGGTGCGCTCGCCGATGTTGATGAAGGTGGCACGCTGCGCCTCGGGCGTGCCGTCGTCGCGATCCTGCGTCATCAGAAGAAGCTCGCCGCTTCCATGCCGGAGAGCCGGAGCGCCGGCGGCAAGGCGTGCCACTGGCGCGGCTTGACGCCTTTCACCGCCTCGGCGATGGCGGCGATGTGCCGGGGCGTCGTGCCGCAGCAGCCGCCGACCACGTTCAGCCAGCCGTTCTCGGCCCAGCCCTTGACCAGCCTGGCCGTCATCTCCGGCGGCTCGTCGTAGGCGCCGAGCTCGTTGGGCAGGCCGGCGTTCGGATAGACGCAGACCATGCCGTCGACCTGCGGGTTGAGCGCATTGACGTAAGGGTGCAGCTCGGTGGCGCCGAAGCTGCAGTTCAGCCCCATGGTGAGCGGCCGGGCATGGCGCACCGAGTGCCAGAACGCCTCGACCGTCTGGCCGGAGAGGTTGCGGCCGGCGAGGTCGGTGAGCGTCATCGAGACCATCACCGGCAGCTCCTCGCCACGCGCTTCGGCCGCCTCGTCGGCGGCGACCAGGGCCGCCTTGGCGTTCAGCGTGTCGAACACCGTCTCGATCAGGATGAAATCGACGCCGCCGTCCAGCAGGCCGTCGATCTGCTCGCGGTAGATGCCCTTCACCTCGTCGAACGTCACCGCGCGAAAGCCCGGATCGTTGACCTTGGGCGACACCGACAGGGTCTTGTTGGTCGGCCCCAGGGCACCCACGACGAAGCGCGGCTTGTCGGGATCGCGCGCGGTCGCGGCGTCGGCGCAGGCGCGCGTCAGCGTCGCCGCGGCGAGGTTGACCTCGCGCGCCGTGCCGGGAATGCCGTAGTCGGACAGGCTGATGGCGTTGGCGTTGAAGGTGTTGGTCGCGACGATGTCGGCGCCGGCGTCGAGATAGGCGTTGCAGATCTCGCTCACGATCTCGGGCCGCGTCAGGTTGAGCAGGTCGTTGTTGCCCTTCTGGTCGTGCGTGAAGTCGCGGCCGCCGCGGAAGCCTTCCTCGTCGAGCCGGTAGCTCTGGATCATCGAGCCGTAGGGCCCGTCCTTGACCAGGATGCGCTCGCCGCCGATGTCGCGCAGGAGTTGCGCCCTTTCCATGCGATTCATTGCGGACGTACTCCCAGCAGATGGCAGATCGCGAAGGTGAGGTCGGCGCGGTTCAGTGTATAGAAGTGGAACTGGTCGACGCCTTCGTCGCGCAGCCGTCGGCAGAGATCGCCGGCGACGGTGGCGGCGATCATGCGGCGCGTCTCGACATCCTCGTCGAGCCCGTCGAACAGGTTGGCGAACCAGGGCGGCACCTTGGAGCCGCACAAACCGGCAATGCGCGTCACGGCCTGGAAATTCGAGACCGGCATGATGCCGGGCACGATCGGCGCTGCGATGCCGGCCGCGGCGGCGCGGTCGCGGAAGCGCAGGAAATCGTCGCATTCGAAGAAGAACTGGGTGATGCAGCGGTCGGCGCCGGCATCGACCTTGCGCTTGAGATTGTCCAGATCGGCCGTGATGTCGGCCGAGTCCGGATGTTTCTCGGGATAGGCTGCGGCGCTGATCTGGAACGGACCGATCTTCTTCAGGCCGGCGATCAGCTCGGCGGCATTGGCATAGCCGCCGGGGTGCGCGGAATACTTGCCGCCCATGCCGGACGGCGGATCGCCGCGCAGCGCCACGATGTGGCGGATGCCGGCATCCCAGTAGCTGCGCGCGATCTCATCGATCTCGCCTCTCGTGGCGCCGACACAGGTGAGGTGGGCGGCGGGATCGACGCCCGTCTCCTTCTTCAGCCGCACGACGGTCTCGTGCGTGCGCTGACGCGTCGAGCCGCCGGCGCCGTAGGTCACCGAAAAGAACGTCGGCCGGAGCGGCGCAAGCCGCGTCACGGTCTCCCACAAGGTGCGCTCGGCTGCCTCGGTCTTGGGCGGCGAGAACTCGAACGAGACCTTGAGGCCTTGCGGCGCGCGCGCGGGGAACTCGGCCATCGAGACGCTGAACGGGCCACCCAGCGGACCAGTGTCGGGACTCATCGGGACACTCCTTGCGGGGAAAGGGCAGGGGACAGTGCCGACGGGCGCTCCGGCAGGTCGCGCTCGCCGCGCCAGATGCCGGTCATCAGGCGCCGGCCGGGAAAGTGGATCGGTTCCAGAGGATTGAGGCCGGCGCTCCGGAGCCAGCCCTGCACCTGGTTGTCGGCGAAGCCGAGATGCACATGGGCATGCTCGCGCTTCAGCTCGACCAGGTCGTGCGGCGAGAAATCGACCACCAGCACGACGCCGCCCGGGCGCACGGCGCGCGCCGCCTCGCTGAGTGCCGCCGCCGGATCGTCGGCGTAGTGCAGCACATGGTGGATGGTGACGACGTCGAAACTGTCGGGGTCGACAGGCAGGGCGTACATGTCGCCCTGGCGGATGTCGGCATTGTCGATGCCGGCGCGGGCGAGGTTGGCGCGAGCCAGTGCCAGCATCTCGCGCGACTGGTCGATGCCCAGCGCGTGCTCGACCTTGGGGGCCAGCACCTCGAGCAGCCGGCCGGTGCCGGTGCCGATGTCGAGCAGGCGGCGGGCGCCGACCGGCAGGTGATGCGCGAGCGCCCGCTCGATTTCCCGGTCGGCGACGTGCAGGGCGCGCAGCTCGTCCCAGCGCTGGGCGTTGTCGCGGAAGTAGCGCACCGCCGCTGTCTGGCGTCGCTGTTGGAGGGCGTCGAGCCTGGCGCGGTCGGCGGCAATCCGGCTGTGCTTCGGATCGAGCCGGCGCACGAACTCGCGCACCAGGGTCGCGTCGTCGCCCGCCGTGACCAGGCGGAAGCGCGTGAACTGGGCCTCGCGGAAGCGCTCCAGCAGCCCCGCCTCGACCAGCAGCTTGAGGTGGCGCGACACGCGTGGCTGGCTCTGGCCCAGGACGTGGACGTAGTCGCTGACGGTCAGGTCCTCGCGCGCCGCCAGGGCGAGGATGCGCAATCTCGTATCCTCGGCGGCGGCCCGCAGAAGGGTAAGAAGGTGATCCATAAGACAAAACATATAAGCATATCTTTATCTTTGCAATCCACTTCTATCCCTATGTCGAAGCAGGCAATGCGCTTCAAAGTACAGGCGCGCTGTGCGAGACTGTGAGGACGAGCGGCCCGGTGCTTCGTGGGCCTGGGGATGGACCGGGGTTGGCGTTCATGATGGGAAGCGTGTCCAAGTGGTTGGCGGGCGGTGCCCGTCGGTCTGTCGCTGCGGCCGCGCTGGCGGCCGCGCTGGCTGGCGGTTGCGCTTCCGGCGACACCGGGGCCGCCGAGGTATGGGATCCCATCGAGACACCCAACCGGTTCATATTCTCGTTCAACCGGGCGATCGACGTCATGGCGATCCGGCCGATCACCGTGCTGTACCGGGATTGGGTGCCGGAGCCGGCGCAGAAGAGCGTTCGCAACGTCCTCGACAATCTCGGCGAGCCGGTCACCGCCATCAACGAGGTCTTCCAGGGCGATCCCAGCCGGGCGGCCACCACCATGGCGCGTTTCCTGGTCAATTCGACCATCGGCGTCGCCGGCCTGTTCGATGTGGCCACCAGCCTCGGCCTGACCCGCACCAAGGAAGACGCCGGCAAGACCATCGGCATGTGGGCCGGCAAGGGCGTCGAGCCGGAGAATGGTGGCTTCTACCTGATGCTGCCGCTGGCCGGTCCATCCAACGCGCGCGATGCCACGGGGCTGATGATCGACTACGCCATCGATCCTTTCCAGATCCTGCCGATCGCCTTCAACTGGGACTGGTTCTATTACTCGGCGCCGCGCTACGGGCTCACGGTCATCGACTATCGCTCGCGCACCATGTTCGCCCTCGACGATCTCGAGAAGAACAGCGTCGACTACTATGCCGCCCTGCGATCGGCCTACACCCAGAACCGGGCCGAGCTGATCCGCGCAAAGCGCGAGAAGACCGATACCAAAGGCGAGCTCGAGAGGCGCGACAATCTTGCCCTCGTGAAGTGAGGCTTTCGCCATTCGGCATCGGCATCGATGCCGTGCTAGAAGCGTTATGTCAGAGGTTATCGCAAGGGAGCGAATGGTGCCGCTGCTCGCCAGTCGTCGTGTCGTCCTCGGTCTCGCTGGTGGCGCCGCCGCCGCGCTCGCGGCATTGCCGGCTGCGGCAGCGGATCCAGCCGCCCAACTGGTCGAGCGGACGTCCGCAGAGGTTATCCAGATCATCAAGAGCACGACCCCCGGTCCGGCCCGACAGGCCGCCATGCAGAAGATCCTGCAGTCAAATTTCGACCTGGCCTACATGGGGCAGACGGCATTGGGCGCGAACTGGAACAAGGCGGACCAACAGCAGCATGTCCGTTTCCTGAAGGCGGTCGAGAGCGCCGAAGCGCGTGCCTACAGCGAGCGTTTCGGTCAGTATGGTGGACAGACCGTGACCCTCGGCAAGGTGAGCAGCCGGCCGAACGGCGTGTTCATCGTCGACAGCCGGCTGAACCAGTCGAGCGGCCAGCCGATCAAGCTCGAATGGGAGGTCCGCGACGTCGGCCGCGGGCTGCGTATCACCGACGTCAAGGTCGAGGGCGTCAGCATGGTCATGACTAGACGATCGGATTTCAATTCCTACATCAAGAATAACGGCGGCACGGTCGAGCCCCTGATCAAGGAACTGGAGTCCCGGGCGGGACGCTGAATTGCACCGTCCTGCCAGACGCACTAGGATTGGCGCAGGGAGGCGTATTTCCCGGCCCGCCGTTCCGTAGGAAGCTCGGCAGGGTCGAAGGAGAGCGCCATGGACAGCTTACTGGTCAAGAACGCCGTCGAGCCCCGCTCGGTCGATCCGGTGTGGGGAAGAATTCGCGAGGCCGCACAGACCGCTGCCGCGGCCGAGCCAGTGCTCGCTGGCGTCCTGCACGCCACCATCCTCAGTCAGTCGAAGTTCGAGGGCGCGCTGAGCTATCATCTGGCGCGACTGGTCGGCACGACGGAAGTGCCCGCGGCGCTGATCCGGCAGACCTTCGAGGAAGCGTTCGTCGCCGATCCGGCGATCGGCATGGCCGCCCGGGCCGACATCGTCGCGGTCACCGATCGCGACCCGGCCTGCACGTCGCACCTCGATCCGCTACTGTGGTTCAAGGGCTACCATGCGCTCCAGACCTATCGCGTGGCGCACTGGTTGTGGCTGCAGCGCCGCCAGACGCTGGCGCACTATCTGCAGAGCCGGGCCAGCGCGCTGTTCGGGCTCGACATCCATCCTGGCGCGGTGATCGGCAAGGGTATCTTCATCGACCATGGCACCGGGGTGGTGATCGGCGAGACCGCGGTCGTCGGCGACGGCGTGTCGATGCTGCATGGCGTGACCCTGGGCGGGACCGGCAAGGAGCGCGGCGACCGACATCCCAAGGTGCGGCGCGGCGTGCTGCTCGGCGCCGGCGCCAAGGTGCTGGGCAACATCGAGATCGGCGCCTGCGCCAAGATCGCCGCCGGCAGCGTCGTGCTCGAGCCCGTGCCGGCCGGCTGCACCGCAGCCGGCGTGCCGGCCCGCATCATCGGCTGCGTCGACGTGCCCGAGCCGGCGCTGGAGATGGATCAGCGAATCTGAGGGGCCCGGCTATCGCCTGAGCCAGGCCCAGGCGAATACGAACGTGGCGACGAGGTGACCGGCCGCTCCGATAACGAGAAGGGGCGCCGGCCAAGTGCCGGTGCCGACCATGGTCGCAAGCATCAGCGTCGAGAGGTAGAGCGTGGCGAGCGCGCTGTAGAACAACAGCCCGCGACGGATGCGCTTGCCGCCCAGTGCCGGCCAGAAGGCGACGCCGACGGCGAACAGGGCGATGCCCACCAGCCGCAGGGCGATGACCTGACCCGGGCTGCCGAGTCCCTGCTCGGCCAGGAACCCGTTGACCGGGACGGCAAGCACCACCAGCGCGAAGCCGGCGACGACGCTGACAATCGCTGCCACCGCCCGCAGCAGTTGCGGCGATGAGATACCCGTGCGGTAGACGTCGCTGAGCGACGTGCCCCGCGTCTGCTGGAACGTCTTCATCCTTGCCCAACCCTCAGCCGGACGACTTCCCAAGTCGCCAAGCCAGCCCAAGTGCACGACTCTTCCCGATCCGCAAGCAAGCGCACTTGGCGCGCCATGGCAAGCGAGTTCGGTTGTCGCAGGCGGCATTACACATCTGAATCAGGTGTTTGAGTGACCGGCCCGTGGCGCCGCGCCGTCCAATTTCTGGCGATATCAGGAATGCGCCGGGGTTGTCGGCTTCTTCACCGGCCAGACCTTTGCCATCAGCCAACTCACCAGCAGGCCGACCAGGCAGCCGAACAGGACCTCGCCGACCTTGTGCAGGCCGTGCTCGAGCCCGCTCAGCTTGGAATGGCCCTCGAGCCCCGAGGCGATGACGAGGGCGGCGGTGATCGGCGCCTGTCGCCACATGGTCTGGATGTGGATAACGTAGGACGAAACGAACACGGTGACGGCGAGCGCGATGGGGAGCTTCCATTCGCTGGGGTCGCCGACAGCCAGGAAGGCCAGACCGACGACGCAGCCGACCAGCACGTTGATCAGGCGGCTCCTGAACATCCGCGCGGCTTCCTCGACCTGGGGATCGGAGGCGGCGATCATCGAGGCGATCGCCCAGATCGGATTGGTGTCCGCGATGTGAACCAGCACGTACCAGACGATCGACGAGGCGATGAAGACGTTGACCGCGAAGCGGACCCCCAGGATGTCGCGTCGGACCCTGTCGAACCAGGCCCTCAAGGCGTCGGTGTTCATCGGCGGCTGCGGCATCGTTCGTCTCCCCGGACGACGCTACTCCGGGTGGTGCGCGGGAGACAATTCGAAGGCGGCGCCGACCCACCTGCTTCCTCTCCCGTCATCAGGTGTCATCGAGGGACCTACCCCGTAGGCGTTAAGCTAAGAAGAATCCTCACCCTGAGGAGCGGCCCGGAGGGCCGCGTCTCGATTAGGGCGAAGTAACCTTCGCCCCTTGGTCGGCAGCAGTGAGGGTGCTGCGACACCGCTTTGTCAACGATCTACTGTGTGGCCCATCCTTCGAGACGGCCGCTGCGCGGCCTCCTCAGGATGAGGATTCTTATTAGCTTAACGCCTATGGGGACCCACCCCGTCATCGGGGAAGGAGGCGCAAGCATCCCGGTTCTCCTCCCCAGCTTCGCTGGGGAGCCGATCGTAGCCTACTGCCTCACCAGCGGCTTGTACTTGATGCGGTGCGGCTGGTCGGCGTCGGAGCCGAGACGGCGGTGCCGGTCGGCCTCGTAGTCCTGGTAGTTGCCCTCGAACCACTCGACATGGCTGTCGCCTTCGAAGGCCAGCATGTGGGTGGCGATGCGGTCGAGGAACCAGCGATCATGGCTGATGATGACGGCGCAGCCGGCGAAATCGACCAGTGCCTCCTCGAGCGCACGCAGCGTGTCGACGTCGAGATCGTTGGTCGGCTCGTCGAGCAGCAGCACGTTGGCGCCGCTCTTCAGCATCTTGGCAAGATTGACGCGATTGCGCTCGCCGCCCGACAGCTGGCCGACCTTCTTCTGCTGGTCGGCGCCCTTGAAGTTGAACGAGCCGCAATAGGCGCGGCTCGATACCTCGCGGTTGCCGAGCTTGATGATGTCGAGACCGCCCGACAGCTCCTCCCACACGGTCTTGTTGGGATCGAGCGTCTCGCGGCTCTGGTCGACGTAGCCCAGCTTCACCGTCGGGCCGACCGAGAAGGTGCCCGAGTCGGGCTTGTCCTGGCCGGTGATCATCTTGAACAGCGTCGTCTTGCCGGCGCCGTTGGGGCCGATCACGCCGACGATGCCGCCCGGCGGCAGCTTGAACGACAGGTCATCGATCAGCAGCCGGTCGCCGAAGCCCTTGGAGATCTTGTCGGCCTCGATGACGTGATCGCCGAGCCGCGGCCCGGCCGGGATGACGATCTGCGCCTGGTCGAGCGTCGCCTGCTTCTCTTCCGCCACCATCTGCTCGTAGGCGGCGATGCGCGCCTTGCTCTTGGTGCGCCGTGCCTGCGCGCTCTGGCCCATCCATTCGAGCTCGCGCTGCAGGGTGCGCCGGCGGGCGTCGGCTGTCTTCTCCTCGAGCGCCAGCCGCTGGTCCTTCTGCTTCAGCCACGACGAGTAGTTGCCCTCCCACGGGATGCCGGCGCCGCGATCGAGCTCGAGGATCCAGCCGGCGACATTGTCCAGGAAGTAGCGATCATGGGTGACCGCCACGACGGTCCCCGGGAATTCGCCGAGATGACGTTCGAGCCAGGCCACCGATTCGGCGTCCAGATGGTTGGTCGGCTCGTCGAGCAGCAGCATGTCGGGCCTGGACAGCAGCAGGCGGCACAGCGCGACGCGCCGCCGCTCGCCGCCCGACAGCTTCTCGACGTCGGCGTCGCCCGGCGGGCAGCGCAGGGCGTCCATGGCGATCTCGACCGTGCGCCCCAAATCCCATCCGTTGCCGGCGTCGATCTTCTCCTGCAGCTCGGCCTGCTCGGCGATCAGCTTGTCCATGTCGGCGTCGGGATCGGAGAAGGCGTTCGAGACCTCCTCGAAGCGGGCCAGCATCTGGGCCATCTCGCCGGCGCCTTCCATGACGTTGCCGAGAACGTCCTTCTTGCCGTCGAGCTTGGGCTCCTGCTCGAGGAAGCCCACCTTCACGCCCTCGGCCGCCCAGGCCTCGCCGGTGAAATTGTCGTCCTGGCCCGACATGACCCTGAGCAGGGTCGACTTGCCGGAGCCGTTCAGGCCCAGCACGCCGATCTTGGCGCCGGGGAGGAATGACAGCCAGATGTCCTTCAGGACCTGCTTGCCGCCGGGAAAGGTCTTGTTCAGGCCTTTCATGACGTAGATGTATTGATAAGCCGCCATCTTACTGGTTCCTCATGCTTTGGCGCCCGAGTTGGCCGGTCTGGGAGGAGGTCGAGGACACGTCCGCCGTGTTGTTGCTTCTGGGCGGACTCACGTCTCTCATCCCCCTGTCAAGATCCAGGCTCCTCCTTGGGCCACTCTCTGTTCAGATCGGAAGGCGCCTAGATAGGCGGCCTCCGGCTGGCATTCCAGTTCGATTTGAGGGAGTTGCCGGGTCCTCTTGAGACTGTTCCGTGCTCCCTGGATACGGCGCTCGCCATAAAGCTGGAATAATTCTAAAGTAGCCTCATATTGAAGACGTCAAACGACCGAGGAAACCATGCCAGATGAAGCCAAATGCCCTTTCACGGGCGGTACCCGCGCACACACGAACCGCGACTGGTGGCCGAACCAGCTCGATCTCAAGGTGCTCCACCAGCACTCCGCCCTATCCGATCCGATGGGCCAGGCGTTCGACTACGCCGAGGAGTTCAAGAGCCTCGACCTCGAGGCTGTGATCGAGGACCTGCACGCGCTGATGACCGATTCGCAGGAGTGGTGGCCCGCCGACTTCGGCCACTACGGGCCGTTCTTCATTCGCATGGCCTGGCACAGCGCCGGCACCTACCGCATCGGTGATGGCCGCGGCGGCGGCGGATCCGGCCAGCAGCGGTTCGCGCCGCTCAACAGCTGGCCCGACAACGTCAATCTCGACAAGGCGCGCCGGCTGCTGTGGCCGATCAAGCAGAAGTACGGCCGCAAGATCTCCTGGGCGGACCTGCTGATCCTCACGGGCAACGTCGCCCTCGAATCGATGGGCTTCAAGACCTTCGGCTTCGGCGGCGGCCGCAAGGACGTCTGGGAGGCCGACCAGGACATCTACTGGGGTCCCGAGGGCAAGTGGCTGGCCGACGAGCGCTACAGCGGCGACCGCGATCTCGAGAACCCGCTCGGCGCCGTGCAGATGGGCCTGATCTACGTCAATCCGGAGGGGCCGAACGGCAACCCCGATCCTGTCGCCGCGGCGCGCGACATCCGCGAGACCTTCGCGCGCATGGCGATGGACGATGAGGAGACCGTGGCGCTGATTGCCGGCGGCCACACGTTCGGCAAGACGCACGGCGCCGGCGATGCCGCCCTCGTGGGGCCCGAGCCGGAAGCTGCCGGCATCGAGGACCAGGGCTTGGGCTGGAAGAGCAGCTTCGGCACTGGCAAGGGGAAGGATACGATCTCGAGCGGCCTCGAGGTCACCTGGACCTCGACGCCGACCAAGTGGAGCACCAACTTCTTCTGGAACCTGTTCGGCTACGACTGGGAGCTGACCAAGAGCCCGGCCGGGGCGCACCAGTGGAAGCCGAAGCATGACGCAGGGGCTGGCTCGATCCCCGACGCTTTCGACAAGTCGAAGCGCCACGCGCCGGCGATGCTGACCACCGATCTGTCGCTGCGCTTCGATCCGGCCTACGAGAAGATCTCGCGGCGCTTCTACGAGAATCCCGACCAGTTCGCCGATGCGTTCGCGCGAGCGTGGTTCAAGCTCACCCATCGCGACATGGGGCCGATCGTGCGCTACCTCGGGCCGCTCGTGCCGAAGGAACAGCTGATCTGGCAGGATCCCGTCCCGGCAGTCGATCACCCGCTGGTCGAGGAGACCGACATCGCCTCCCTGAAGGCCAAGATCCTGGCATCCGGGCTCTCGGTGTCGCAGCTGGTTTCAGTGGCGTGGGCCTCGGCCTCGACATTCCGCGGCTCCGACAAGCGCGGCGGCGCGAACGGGGCCCGCATACGCCTTGCGCCACAGAAGGATTGGGAGGTGAACCAGCCGGCCGACCTCGCGAAGGCGCTGGCGGCGCTGGAAGCGATCCAGACGGAGTTCAATGCGTCGGCCACGGGCGGCAAGAAGGTCTCGCTCGCCGACCTGATCGTACTCGCTGGCGGTGCCGCCATCGAGAAGGCCGCGAAGGCTGCCGGGCACGACGTGAAGGTTCCCTTCGCGCCGGGCCGCATGGACGCATCGGCCGAGCAGACCGACGAGCACTCCTTTGCGCCGCTCGAGCCCGTCGCCGACGGGTTCCGCAACTACTCCCGCGCCACGCCGCGCCTGTCGCCCGAGGAGATGCTGGTCGATCGGGCACAGCTTCTGACGCTGACCGCACCCGAGATGACCGTCCTGATCGGCGGGCTGCGCGTGCTGGGCGCAAACACCGGCAAGTCCAAGCATGGCGTCTTCACCAGGAACCCGGAGACGCTGACCAACGACTTCTTCGTCAACCTGCTCGACATGGGCACCGAGTGGCAGCCTGCCGCCGACACCAAGGGCATCTACGAGGGGCGCGACCGCAAGACCAGCGAGGTCAAGTGGACGGGCACCCGCGTCGACCTGATCTTCGGCTCGCACTCGCAGCTGCGCGCGCTTGCCGAGGTCTACGCCTGCGCCGACTCGAAGGAGAAGTTCGTGAAGGACTTCGTGGCGGCGTGGACCAAGGTCATGAACCTCGACCGCTTCGACCTCGGCTGATCGAACGCACATCTCTAGTAAGAAACTGGCGGCTCGCCGCCAGTTTCTTGACACGGCGGGTCGGCCCTCGGGCCGGTGGGGAACTCCCATGAAAGATCGGGGCGGGTACCGCCCCGATTTTCCCAGAATCGTGGTGCGCGCTGACTTTCCGGGCGTCTTCCCCGTAGTCGACCGTAGTCGGGGGAGGTCGCCCGAAGGGCTGGAGGGGTCACGATTTTCGCTGGGAGCGCGCCACTCCTGTGGCGCTCATGGGGCTTAAGGTCAACAAGGTGAGCGCCACAGGAGTGGCGCGCTCCCAGCCATGCCCCCTCCGCCCCGTATGACGCGGCATCTCCCCCGACTGCGGACAGGGCATTCGCCTATTTCCATTTTTTCCCCGTCATCCCGAGCGGAGCCGGCCGAAGGTCGGCGCAGCCGAGGGACCTTTCTTGCTGGTATTGCGACAAGAGAGGTCCCTCCACTCCGCCTCGCTACGCTCGGCTCCGGTCGGGATGACGGAGGTTCCAGCCAAATGCGAATGCCCTGCGACTGCGGGGGAGGAAGGGCTTGGGCAAGTGAGCGCCACAGAGAGTGGCGCGCTCCCAGCCATGCCCCTCCGCCCCGTATGAAGGGGCATCCCCCGACTGTGGGCAGGGGATTCGCATGTTTCCATTTTTCCCCGTCATCCCGAGCGGAGCCGGCCGAAGGTCGGCGCAGCCGAGGGACCTTTCTTGCTGGTATTGCGACAAGAGAGGTCCCTCCACTCCGTCTCGCTACGCTCGGCTCCGGTCGGGATGACGGAGGTTCCAGCCAAATGCGAATGCCCTGCGACTGCGGGGGAGGCAGGAGAGCCGCCGCCCCGCTGCACCATCGCCCCGCTTGTAGCCACCCTGCTGCACCACCACCCCGCTTGTAGCCACCCTGCTGCACCACCACCCCGCTTGTAGCCGCCCTGCCGAACGGGTTGAATGACGGCGGGAGAAACGCTCACGCATGCTGGCGGAACCAACCGTCCTGGCGCTGTCGCTCGCCTATCTCGGGCTGCTGTTTGCGGTCGCCTGGATCGGCGACCGCCATGCGCGCACCTGGTCGGCGAGCTCGCTGGCGCCGGCGGTCTATGGCCTGTCGCTCGCCATCTACTGCACCTCGTGGACGTTCTATGGTGCGGTCGGTCGTGCCGCGACCAGCGGCATCGACTTCATCCTGATCTACACGGGTCCGGCCCTCGTCGTGGTCGTGGGCTATCCCATGCTGCGCAAGATGGTTCGGGCCGCCAAGCAGCACAACGTGACGTCGATCGCGGACTTCCTCGCGTCGCGCTACGGCAAGAGCCGCGCCGTCGGCGTCACCGCCACGCTGTTCGCCACGCTGGGCGTGCTGCCATACATCGCGCTTCAGCTCCAGGCGGTGTCGTCGACCTTTCGCACCATCGCCGCGCCGACGCCGCTGCCCGGCAGCCTGCCGGGCGTGGTGCAAACCGACACCTCGCTGATCGTCGCCGCCCTCATGGCGGTGTTCACCATCCTGTTCGGCGTGCGCAACGTGCAGGCTTCCGAGCAGCATCGCGGCATGATGCTGGCGATCGCGTTCGAATCGGTGGTCAAGCTGCTGGCGCTGCTCACTGTCGGGCCGTTCGTGCTGTTCGTGCTGTTCAACGGGCCGGCCGACCTACTGGCGCAGGTCGAGAGCGTTCCGGCTGTCGCCGACCGCATCAGTCGGGAGGGGTCGCCGCTCACGTGGGTCGTCACCACGCTGCTTTCGGCGATGGCCTTCCTGTGCCTGCCGCGCCAGTTCCACGTGGCGGTGGTCGAGCACGACCATCCGGCGAGCCTCAGGACCGCGCGCTGGCTGTTCCCGCTCTATCTCGTCCTGATCAACCTGTTCGTCGTGCCGATTGCCGCCGCCGGCCTGCTGCTGCTCGGCTCGCAGGCCAACCCCGATCTTTATGTCCTGCAATTGCCGCTGGCCAACAGCGGCAGCTGGCTGTCGGTGTTTGTCTTCATCGGCGGCCTCTCGGCGGCGACATCGATGGTGATCGTTGCCTGCATGGCACTCTCGGGCATGATCGGCAACGAGCTGGTCATGCCCTACCTGCTGCGGCGCCGGGCCGGCGTGGCGCACGACATGGGGCCACTCGTGGTCTTCGTGCGCCGTGCCGCCGTGGTCATCATCCTGATGGCAGGTTATGCCTACGAGCGCATCATCTCGGGCTATCTGCCGCTCGCCTCGATCGGCATGATCAGCTTCTGCGCCGTCGCCAACTTCGCGCCCGGGCTGGTGCTCGGGCTCTACTGGCGGAGAGCCCATCGCTACGGTGTCGTCGCCGGCCTGGCAGGCGGCTTCATCGTCTGGCTCTATGCCCTCCTGTTGCCGACCCTCGGCCAGAGCGCGGGCGGCGGGCAGGTTGCACCGCTGAAGCCCTACCTGCCCGAGCTGCTCGCCGAGCTCGACCCCGTCGGGCAGGGTTTCGTCGTCGGCATCCTGGTCAACGCGCTCCTCCTGGTCGGCATCTCGCTGCTGGTGCGGGCCCGCGGGGCGGACGCCGAGCAGGCCGACGCCTTCGTCCTGGGCGCGGAGCCGGAGCAGCCGCAGCGGCAGGCGCCGGCCGATGCCGCGCGCATCGACGAGCTGCGCGAGCTGCTGTCGCGCTTCGTCGGCGGCGAGCGCGCCGCGCGCGCGCTGCCCGGCGAAAAGCTCTCGATCGAGACGGCGCTCAGCCGCACCGAGCGCGTGCTGTCCGGCACCCTGGGAGCCGCCTCGGCCCGTGTCATCGTCGCCGCCTTCGGGCGCCGCGGCCGCCTCCTCCCGCGCAGCGCGCGTGCCATCATCGACGAAGCCTCGGAGGCGATTCGCTACAACTACGAGATCCTTCGCAACACGCTCGACCATGTCGGCATGGGTATCGCCGCCTTCGACCGCGAGGGCCGGCTCGAGATCTTCAACGACCGCTTCACCGTCCTGCTCTCGCTCGACGACGAGCGCGTCGCGGTCGGCGCCTGGCCGCTGCAGTTCGGCGCGCGGAGCGACATCGCCGCCCTGCTGCGCAGGCCCGAGGCGCCGCAGACCCACGAGATCACCACGCGCGAAGGCCGGGTCATCGAGCTCAGGCTCGATCCCCTGCCGGGCGGCGGCTTCGTCGCCACCTGCAACGACGTGACGGCCCGCGTGCACACTGCCGAGGCCCTGCGCGAGAGCGACCGCCAGCTTCGCCAGTCCAAGGAAACCCTGGAGCAGCGGGTGATCGAGCGCACCGCCGAGCTGGAGGCGAGCCGCGCCGAGGCCGAGGCTGCCAATCTCGGCAAGACGCGCTTCATCGCCGCCGCCAGCCACGACCTGCTGCAGCCGCTGCACGCTGCTCGCCTGTTCACGGCGGCGATGCTCGATCGCGATCCCGGCAACGACCTCGGCGGCAAGATCGACACCAGCCTGGGCGCGGTCGAATCGCTGCTCGACGCGCTGCTCGACATTTCCAAGCTCGATGCCGGCGCCTTCAAGCCGGAGAAGCGCCCCTTTGCGCTGCAGCCGCTGCTCGACTCGCTGGCTACCGCCTTCGCGCCGGTCGCCGCCCGCAGCAACGTGGAGCTGGTGGTGGTGCCGACGCGCGCTTTCGTGTCGACCGATCCGGCCTTCCTGCGTCGCATCCTGCAGAACCTGCTGTCCAATGCGCTGCGCTACGGCCGCGCCGAGGGCCGGCGGGCGCGCGTCCTGCTCGGCTGTCGACGCGTCGGCGGGGAGCTGCGCATCGAGGTCAGGGACAACGGGCCGGGCATCGCGCTCGACAAGCAGACGATCATCTTCGACGAGTTCGTGCGCCTGCAAGCCGACGACGACGGGCCACGCGAGGAGCGGGGACTGGGGCTCGGCCTCGCCATCGTCGACCGCATCGCCCGCATGCTCGACCTCGAGGTGGACCTGGTCTCGGCGCCGGGCAAGGGTTCCACATTCTCGGTGACTGTGCCGCGCGTGGCCGCCGTCGTCGCCGCGCCGCTCGCCGCGCCGGCGCCCAGGCCGACGCCGTCGATCGAGGCCGAAAGCTTCGTGCTCTGCATCGACAACGAGGCCCGCGTGCGCGAAGCGATGGCGATCCTGCTCGGCGGCTGGGGCTGTCGCGTCGCGACGGCTGCCACTCGGGGCGAGGCGCTGGCCGAGGTCGCCCGCTTCGGGCGGCTGCCCGATCTGGTGCTCGCCGATCTGCACCTCGACGAGGGGCCGGATGGGCTCGATGTGGTCGAGGCCCTGCGCGCCACCTGGGGCCGCACGGTACCGGCTGCGCTCGTCACCGCAGACCGCGACCCCACCCTGCGGATGCGTGCGCGGGCGCGTCAGGTCGAGCTGCTGCATAAGCCCGTGAAGCCCGCTGCGCTGCGCGCCTTGCTGCGCCTTCACAACGCGCCCCTGGTCGTCGCGCGGGCGTCGTCCGCCGGGTAGCGCTCGGCTCAGCTGAAGCGGAGCAGGGGGACGGCGGCAGCCGCCAGCAGGAAAGCGCCGTGATGGTGACCAGGCTCATCGAGGTCGAGGCCGCCATCCACGGCCAGGAGTCGCGCGCCGGCAGGCCGCTCCACGCCAGCCCGGGGAGCACGATCGCCGCGCTCGCCACCATCTGGGCCGTCATCAGCGCGCGCGGCTCGGTGACGGCCTCGACGGCGGCGTTCCAGCCCGCATGCAGCAGCGCGCTGATCAGAGCCGCCGCGACCTGCCAGTTGTCCATGCGAGCGTGTCAACCGACGGTGCCTAGGCCGGTGGCAGCGCCAGCTTGCGAGCCTCGATGACCGCCTGGGTACGCGAGCGCACGCCGAGCTTGCGCAGGATGACCGTGACGTGGGCCTTGACCGTGGCTTCGCCGACGCCGAGCTTGTAGGCGATCTGCTTGTTCTGGTCGCCGTGCACCATCAGGGCGAGCACGCGCCACTGCTGCGGCGTGAGCTGGGCGGCACGCTGGGCGAACGAGTCTACCGGTCCCGACTCGGGTGGCGCGAACACCTCGCCGTCGAGGACGGCGCGCACGATGGCCGCAATCTCCTCCAGCGCAGCGGACTTGTCGATGTAGGCCGAGGCGCCGAGCTCGAAGGAGCGTCGTATGGTGGTAGCCCCGCGAACCGCTGATACCACGATGATCGGTACCGTCGGATGCTCCGAGCGCAACAGCGCGAGCCCTGTCAGCCCATCCATGCCCGGCATGTCCAGGTCGAGCAGGACGGCATCGGTCTCCGGCTCGACCTCGAGGACGGCGCGGGCCTGCGCCAGGGTCGCGGCCAGGGCGATCCTCGCGCCGGGGAAGGTCTGGCCGAGCGACGAGGCGAGGGCATCCCGCACCATGGGATGGTCATCGGCGATCAGGAAGGATGGGACCTCCACCATGGCGCGAGCTTGACGTCCGGCGCGGCGGATGGTCAAGGCGCGCGCCGGCGGTGGCGCCTGTGCAGACTTCGCATAGGGAGCACTCTCGAAGTTCCTCCTCGAATTCGCTGGGCCCGTCTCATCAGAGCGCAGGCATCACGTCCCGTCAGGAAGCGGACGTCGACAAAGGGCGATTGGCCAGCGCCTCGTGCACCAGCTCGGGCGCGCCGGCCGCCGTCGCCAGCGCTTCACGCAGGCGCGAGGTCGCGCGTCGGTCGAGCCGCTTGGGGTCGACCTGATTGTCCGCCGGCCGCCGGTCGGCGACATCGACCAGCTGCTGATCGAGAATGGCGTCGACGATCACGCCGCGGGCCTCGATCAGGCTCTGCGCTGCGTCGCGGCTGAAGGCGCCCTTCGTCGCCGCGTCGAGGAGGCGCTGGTCGGTTGCCGTCGCGGTGCAAGCCCAGGCGAGGGCTGCCACCCGCGCGCTTTCGACGATCGGGCGCAGGCCGATGCGCTTGAGGTCGATGCGACCTTTGCGGGTGCGCAGCCGGCCGAGCAGGTCGGTGGCGCTCGGTATGTCCTCGCCGGCCGCCGCCAGCAGTCGCAGAAAGGCCGGCGAGCGGCCGGCGGCGCGCGTGGCGTGCTCGCGCAAGGCGCCGGCGAGGCGACGGTCGCCCAGCACGGCGACGAAGTCGTAGAAGATGTCGACCCCGAGCAGGGCCTCGGGCTGCGGCCGCGCGATCCAGGCGTCGATCCTCGCCACCCAGTCGCCGAGGGAATGGCGGTAGGCCGGGTTTCGGGCCATGACGCCACCCTTGCAGAACGGCACGCCTGCCTCGTCGAGCAGGACGTTCAGGCGCTCGCCGAACCCGGCGAACCAGGGATCGTCGGCGGAACTGCCGCCGTGGACGAGCGCGTTGTCCTGGTCCGGCAGGAGGAGCGATTCGCCGCGGCCGGCCGAGCCCAGCACGAGCAGGCACCATGGCGCCGGCGCCTCGCCCTGCCCTTCGGAGACCATGTCGGCCAAGGCCAGCTCGCCGGCGCGCGCCGTCAGGTCACGCGTGATGCCGGCGATCACGGCGGATGCCTGGGCGGCGCTGACGTCCTCGCGGCGCAGTGCCTGGACCAGCGCCGGCAGCTTGTCGTGTACCGCCCGCAGCGCGGCGCCGTCCCTGGCGCCGGCGATCTCGTCGCCGAGCGTCAGGGCGAGCGAGGCGCGCTGTTTCAGCAACGACCCGGTCGTCAGCATGCCGATCGGCCGGTCGTCGTCGTCGACCACGGGCAGGTGGCGCACGCCGAGCCGCGCCATGCGGGCGAGTGCCCGGTACACCAGCGCGTCGGCCTCGATGCCGTGCACCGGCGCCGACATGACCCGCGACACCGGCTCGCCGAGCCTGTGCGGACCGTCGGCGATCAGCCGCAGCACGTCGCGCTCGGTCAGGATGCCGGCCAGCCGGCCCTCGCCGTCGAGCACGATCACCGAGCTGGCGCCGCGTTGGCTCATCAGGCGCACCGCATCGGCGATCGTGCCCGCGGGTGCGACGGTCAAGGCGGGCGACGTCATCAGCTCGTGCGCACGATGGCGGAAGGGGAACGAGTCCAGGCGCTCGACGGCCTCGGTGTCCATGGCGTCAGCGTCGAGACGACCGATGGGCGGCGATCGTCCCGCCGAACGTGCCGCGACCCTGGCCGACCAGCCGGTGGGCCAGTGCCACGAACAGGTCGGCCGCCCGGCGGGCGTCGCCCGCCGCGCTGTGGCGTTGCCCCTTGGGCTCGATGCCGAGATGAGCGAGGACGACATCGAGATCCAGGTGGTCCGTGCGATGGCCGAAGGCGGCGGCGAGGTTCGCGGTGTCGAAGCTCGGCGGCTCGCGCCAGGGCAGGCGCGCCCGCGCCGCTTCGCGACCGAGAATCGCCAGGTCGAACCCGACATGGTGGCCGACCACGACGGCACCGGCGAGGCTCGCGGCTATTCGCGGGAAGGCATCGGCGAACGACGGCGCCCCGCCGAGCTGCTCCCGATCGATGCCGTGCACGGCCACGGCGCGCGACGGTATGTCGATGCCGGGATCGATCAGCAGATCGAGCGCGGCGTGCGCCGCCACGTGCAGGCCCGGGTCGATGCGGATGGCGGCAAACGAGACGATCCGGTCGCGATGCGGGTCGAGCCCCGTCGTCTCGCAGTCGATCGCCACCATGGGCAGCCGCTCGAGCGGCGTATGGATGCCGCCGCTCCAGACCGCGTGCGAGACGCCGCGGCGAGCGAGCCGGGCCAGCATGTCGGCGATGATCATGGCGCCTTGCCGACGATCTCCTCGCGCAGCGGCGCCACGACCAGCAGGCGTCGCAGGCGATCGTTGAAGGATATGAGGCCGAAGGCGAAGGCATTGGCCAACACCATGCGGTTCTCCACCGGATCGCGCGGCGCGAAGGGCAGGGTCTCGAACACGGCGCCGCCGGTCGCCTCGGCGTAGGCTTGCGGCCGGCCAGGCCCGTCCGGCCGCGTCGCCAGTCGCGCGCGCAGCATCGCCACGTCGGCATCCCAGTCCTGGCTGCGATGCTCGGGACGGGGATGGCCGGCGAGAACGGCCGCGTAGAGATCGCCCAGGCAGGCATCGAGCCGGATGCGCGGAACGGCGGCGTCCTGCAGCAGGGCGTGGGCGAGCACGACCATGTCGGCGAGGGTGAGGGCGAAGCCTTCCCAGCGCGACACCGCGAGCTTTGCCTGGAAACGGGGGTCGTCGAAGGCCTGGGCGCTCAGGCTGCCGAGCTCGTTGCGGGCGAAGTCGATCACCGACCGCTGGGCCAGGTAGGAGGCTTCGTCCTCGAGCAGCTGCTGCAATGCAGCGAGGCTGCGCACCTTGGCCTTGGGCAGGAACGACTTGAGGAAAGACAGCATCGGCCGATCCACACCTCTTCGACTTTGGTCGTATGGCAGCGACCTGGGGTCGCACGTACTCTCGTACCATAAGAAAAAGTGGGTGCGCCGTACCACGGCGACCGGGGAGGACAAAGCAGCTTATGCACTGCAGGTCCGCAATCGTCGCCGCGAGCCGGCTCACTGGCGGCCGCGATCGCCCCTGCCAATCACCGACAACCAGGAGGAGATCAAATGGCCGATAAGCTCGATGCTGCGCGCATGCAGGAATACTGGAACAAGACCTCGCGACTGATGTGGACCATCTTCGCGCTATGGCTGTTTTTCGCTTTCTTCATCCATCTGTTTGCCGTCCAGCTCAACGGCGTCACGATCCTGGGTTTCCCGCTCGGCTTCTACATGGCGGCGCAGGGTTCCCTGATCGCCTTCGTCGTGCTGTGCGTCTGGAACGCCATCGCGCAGAACAAGATCGACGAAGAATTCGGCGTCCAGGAAGACTGACCGGGGGAGATTGACATGGCCAATTCGAACGCCGGTGGCGGGTTCATCGGCAACCTCGGCAAGATCTACGGCGGCTACGCCGGCGGCTTCATCGTCTTCACGCTGATCCTCGCCGTGCTCGAGCAGATGGGCGTGCCGAACAAGATCATCGGCTACTGCTTCGTGATCCTGACGATCGGCGTCTATGCCTACATCGGCATCCTGTCGCGCACGATGGATCTGTCGGAGTACTACGTCGCCGGGCGCAGGGTCCCAGCCCTGTACAACGGCATGGCGACCGGCGCCGACTGGATGAGTGCCGCCTCGTTCATCTCGATGGCGGGCGGCATCTATCTCGGCGGCTACAACGCGCTCGGCTACGTGCTGGGCTGGACCGGCGGCTACGTGCTGGTCGGCATCCTGCTGGCGCCATACCTGCGCAAGTTCGGCCAGTTCACCGTTCCCGACTTCCTGGGCGCCCGCTACGAGGGCAACGGCGCGCGGCTGTGCGGCGTCATCGTGCTGTTCTGCGCCTCCTTCACCTATATCGTCGCCCAGTGCTTCGGTATCGGCATCATCACCGCGCGCTTCCTCGGCATTCCGTTCGAGATCGCCATCTTCGTCGGCCTGCTGGGCATCCTGGTGTGCTCGATGCTGGGCGGCATGCGCGCCGTCACCTGGACCCAGGTCGCCCAGTACATCATCCTCATCATCGCCTACCTGGTGCCGGTGGTGTGGCTGTCGACCAAGAAATACGGCATCCCGATCCCCGAGCTGACCTACGGGCAGGCGCTCCAGCAGATCACCCTGCTCGAGGACAAGCTCGGCGTCGTCAAGCACTTCACCGACGCCTTCACCAATGCCAAGGGCGAGTTCACCTGGCAGGAGTTCAACAACTTCTGGGCGCTGGTGCTCTGCCTCATGATCGGGACGGCCTCGCTGCCGCACATCCTGATGCGCTACTTCACGACGCCCAGCGTCCGCGAGGCGCGCAACTCGGTGGCGTGGTCGATCTTCTTCATCTTCCTGCTCTACTTCACGGCGCCGGCCTACGCCGCGTTCGCGAAGCTCGAGGTCTACCAGAACGTGATCGGCCAGCCGATCGCCCAGCTCCCGGCCTGGGTCCAGAACTGGTCCCAGGTCGGCGGCCTGCTGACCATCAAGGACGGAAACAGCGACGGAATCCTCCAGCTCTCGGAGTTCGTCATCAACCAGGACATCATCGTCCTGTCGATGCCCGAGATCGCCGGCCTGCCCTACGTGGTGTCCGGCCTGGTTGCGGCCGGCGGCCTCGCCGCCGCGCTGTCGACCGCCGACGGCCTGCTGCTGGCCATCGCCAACGCCTTGAGCCACGACGTCTACTACAAGATGATCGATCCCAAGGCGTCGACGGCCCGCCGGCTGATCGTCGCCCGCGGCTTGCTGGTCGTCGTCGCCATCATTGCGGCGGCGGTTGCCGGAACCCGGCCTTCGGGCATCATCCAGATGGTGGCGTGGGCGTTCTCGCTGGCCGCGGCCGGCCTGTTCGCCCCGCTGGTGCTCGGCATCTGGTGGAAGCGCACCACCAAGATCGGTGCCATCACAGGCATGATGAGCGGCTTCGCCGTCTGCCTGTTCTATCTGGTCATGACGCGCTACGCGCCCGTGACCTTCAAGGAGATGTTCGGCACCGACCTGTGGTTCGGCATCCGCAACATCTCCTCGGCGCTGTTCGGCCTGCCGGTCGCGTTCGTCGTGACCTACGTCGTCAGCCTGATGACGCCCGAGCCGTCGAAGGAAATGCAGGACTTCGTCGACTCCATCCGCGTGCCCAGGGGCGTGGTGGCTGGCACCTAGCCGGCCGCTCGTCGGGCAAGGGCAGGCCCCGCCCCGGGGGGCCTGCCCGCTGCGACGAGACTATTGAAGAGCAGAGGTCCCTCGCTGCGCTCGGGATGCCGGTACTGGCATCATCCCAATCGCGGCGAGGGACCTTTCGTTTCATCGACGATCGGATCGCAATTCTGTTCGGGACGATAGTGTTCTAGAGTCGGGTGAGGGGGAGGCCGCCGCTTGGGATCGCAGGACATCTGGTGGAGCTACTGGTACTTCCACCTGCCGAACTACTTCCTGTCGCTGGTCTTCTACTGCCTGTTCGGCCGCTTCATCCTCGGCGCCTTCCTGCCGCCCGACAGCACCAACTACATCTACCGCTCGTTCCGCTGGCTGACAGACTGGATCTATCGGCCGGTCGCCTTCATCACGCCCTCGGCAATGCCTGCGATTCTGATCGCGCCCATTGCCGCATTCTGGATCGTGGCGATCCGCGTGGTCCTTTTCATGGTGCTGTACCAGCTCGGCCTTACCCCGCGGCCGCAATCGACGGGTTGAACGGCATGGACCGCAATTTCCTGCTCTTCGGCGTGATCGGCGTCAGCATCCTCAACGGGCTGTTCTCGCCCTTCCTCGCCATCGCCGTTCCCATTGCCGCGGTGCTGATGCCGGAGGTCTTCCCGCGCTCGGTCGGCTGGGTGCTGTTCTTCAGCTCGTTGCTGGTGGCAACGGCGACGCTGCTGATCTCGGGAATCCCGGCCGCGCTCTACGAGCGCCTGGCCGGCCGCGACCGCGGGGACGGCGCAACCATGGCGATCTGGCTCGCCGGAGCGGCGCTTCTCGCCTTTCCGGCGTTCCGTCATCTTTTGGGGTGAGTCGCGGCGGGGCGGTGCGCCTTCGGCTGGCCGTCAGAACACGGCCTTGAAGCCAGAGCGATGGCCGGGCTGCGGCAACGCGACGTTGGTCGAGCAGAGCCTGCGCGCTATGGTCGCGCCTCATGACCTACGACGACATCAGGCGCTGCGCCGAGCTGTCGGTGCGGCGCGGTTGCGGCTTCGCCCTGATCGCGGTGGTGACGGCGATGGTGGGATTCTCCAGCGAGCCGTGGATCGCCATCCGCTCGGGCGCGATCTTCGTGCTGATTGCAGCGGTGGTGCTGTTCTGGAAGGGCTGGCACGCCCGTCGGCGCAACTACAGGCATACCGAGGTCTGGCTGATGATCGAGGATGCGCCGGCCCTGCCACGCGAGCGGTTGCAGACCATGATCGGCGGTGCCCTGGCCGATGTCTATTTCGAGCACGCCCGCCTCGCCGCCTATATGGCGCTGGCCTTGAGCGGCATCAGCCTGCTGGTCGGCGGCCCGGGCTAGATCCCGCGCCGCCCGGCCGGATTCAGGCGAGCGGAATGTGCCCCGCCGCAGCGGCGAACACCCGTGCCTCCTCGATCGGGCGAACGATTTTTCGACCCGTGCGAATGCCCCGAGCCCCCGGCGCCGCGGTTTTCTTTTGCCGACGCCGAAGGCATGCTCGCGCTACCCTAGCCAGCCGACCGGGATTTCCGTCATGAACCTCGATGCCATCGCCATCGGTCACGAGCCGCCCGAGGACGTCAACACCGTCATCGAGGTCCCGATCGGCGGCGAGCCGATCAAGTACGAGATGGACAAGGCGGCCGGCACCCTGGTCGTCGACCGGTTCCTCTACACGCCGATGCGCTATCCGGGAAACTACGGCTTCGTGCCGCATACCCTGTCGGACGACGGCGACCCGATCGACGTGCTGGTGGCCAACACCCGGCCGATCATCGCGGGTGCCGTGATGAATGTCAGGCCGATCGGCGTCCTGCGCATGGAGGACGACGGCGGCGGCGACGAGAAGATCATTGCCGTGCCGTCCTCCCGCATCACCCAGCGCTACGTCAAGGTGAGGACCGCCAACGACCTGCCGGAGATCACGCGGCACCAGATCGAGCATTTCTTCGTCCACTACAAGGATCTCGAGCCGGGGAAGTGGGTCAAGCTGCTGGGCTGGGGTGACGTCGACGAAGCGCATCGTCTCATCGTCGAGGCCATCGAGCGCGCCAAGGCAAAGGCCGGGCGCTGACGGCCGGCGGCGGACACGCTGCCGCCTCCACCCCGTTATCCTGAGTAACGCGCGGTTTACCGCGCCGTTAGCGAAAGCGCTCACCGCCAGGAGTGTCGAAGTACCGTCGTTGCCGGCGGCGATGAGGTTCTTTCCTTCGGCTTCGCTCAGGACAGGGGCTGCGCTCAGGACGACAGGTAATCGACACCTGCGGATTGAACCAGAGGCACGAGCGCTCGAGGGCGTGATCGTCTTTGGCTGAAGCACCAGGGTAGACCTCACCCTGAGGAGCGGCCGAAGGCCGCGTCTCGAAGGGTTACCCAATGCACGTCTGGGTCGACCAAAGGGCGAAGGTTACTTCGCCCGGATCGAGACGCCACGCTTCGCGTGGTGCTGCGATCAACGAAGATCATGCCCTAGCAGCCTGTCGGACTTGAGCGGAAGGGTAAACCCCGATACTCTCGTAATAGTAGAATATTCTACAAGAAAGTATCGCATAATGAGCAACTTTCGCGAGTTCAACCGGCACGCCGCGTTTCTCCTGCCGCCTTCAGTCGATGAATGGCTGCCGCAGCGCCATCTGGCCCGGTTCGTGGTCGAGGTCATCGACGGATTGGACCTGACCTCGATGGAGAAGGCCTATCGCGGCTCGGGTTCGGCGTCGTATCACCCGAGCGTGCTGCTGGGGCTGCTGGTTTACGGCTACGCGACAGGAGTGTTCTCGAGCCGCAAGCTGGAGCGGGCGAGCCATGATTCGGTGGCGTTCCGCTTCATCGCAGCCAACAGCCATCCCGATCACGACACCATCGCCACCTTCCGGCGGCGCTTCCTGCC
>JALHMO010000010.1 GCA_022844015.1 Reyranella sp.
ATGGCGCTACTGGCTGGACCACGAGATGGCCTGGCTCGACCGCAGCGCCATTCCGCTGTGGAACTGCACCAGCAACCATACGACCTACGACACGACCAGCGAGGCCGTGTTCCGCGAGATGCTGAGCCATCTGCCGCGCAACGGCCCGCTTGGCCACGAAGGCCTCTCCTACTGGGTACGGCGTGGCGACCTGCTGCTGGTCGTCGTCCATACGCAGTGGTCGGGCCTCGGCGGCGAGGGTCGCGTCGAGACGGCGTGGCTGCGCGAGGTGCTCGGCCGGCATGGCGATGCCCGGCACAAGCTCGTGATGGGCCATCATCCCGTGCATCCGGTCAACGGCTTCTCGGGCGCCTACCAGCGCGAGATCGGCCCCGAGCATGCCGGCGACTTCTGGGATGCGCTGGTCGACAACGGCGTGCTTGCCTACCTGTGCAGCCACATCCTGGCCTTCGACGTGCAGGTCCATCGCGGCGTGCTGCAGGTCTGTACGGCCGGCGCGGGGACGGCGCATCGCATGCCCGAGGGCGTCGAGTATCTTCATTGCGTGCAGGCGGCGCTCGATGCCGGCGGGTTGCACTATCAGGTGCTCGATGCGCAAGGCAGCGTGCGGGAGCGGCTGCAGTGGCCTTTGCGCCTGCCCGCTGTCGAGCGGTGGCACTCGCTCGCGGCCGGCGATCATGCCGCGCCCTTCAGCGGCGATCCGGGCGCAGATCGGATCGCGGCGTTCCGCTTCGTCGGCCGCACCGCGCCGGCCGGCGACGGCTCGCCGCAAACCCTGGTGTCGGCGTTTCAGACCGGCCTCCTGCCGGCGCTGTGGATCGGCCTCGTCGGTCCCGAGCAGCGCCTGACCGTGATCATCGGGCGCGAGCCGCGGCGCAGCCCGTACTATTGGCACGGTCCCGCGCTCGCGCCGGACGAGGCCTTCGACGTTCGGCTTGTCCTGCACGCCGGCATGGGCCCCGGTGGCGTGATGTCCTGCATCGGCGCCGACGCGCCGTGGTCTTCGCTCGGCGCCGCGTCGCCGTGGGGCGCCGAGAGGCTGCACTGGCCGGCGCGCTGGTCGGTCGGCCAGGCGTCGCGCGGCGCCGGCGACCAGCCGTTCCGCGGATCGATACTGCAGGTGTCGTTCTGCCGGATCGACGCCCCGTCAAAGCGTCGCGCCGAACTGGCTGCCGAGCGCCCGCCGTCCTGAATCGGTGAGCCGTACGGTGCGGCTGCGCCGCAGCCGCTCGGCCCAGCCGCGCCGGAAGAAGGTGTCGGCGATGGCCGCACCAAGTGCGCCCGAGATGTGCGGCCGCCGTTCGCTCCAGTCGAGGCATTGGCGCGCGAAGTGACGGCTGCCGGCGCGACGCGCGCCGTCGACATCGACGCCGATGCGCTGGCAGAACAGGTCGCCGCCATCGGTCAGCTTCCAGTCGCGCGTGCCCTCGGGCTCGATGTGGCCGGCCCGCGTCAACGCGTCGGTCACGGCGATGCCGACCTGGCCCGCGAGGTGATCGTAGCAGGTGCGGCAGAAGCGCAGGTCGGGATCGCGCCGCCACGCGGCGCTGGCCGAGGCCGGCGGCGCGCGCATCCCGGCGACATTCATCAGCGATTCGATGGCGTGCGCCACCTCGGACGAGGCCAGCCGGTAGAAGCGGTTGCGGCCCTGCGCGCGGGCGGCGAGCAGGTTGCCGGCGACCATGCGCGCCAGGTGCCCGCTCGCAGTCTGGGCGGTGATGCCGGCGGTAAGCGCCAGCTCGGACGCGGTATGGGCGCGGCCGTCCATCAGGAGCGACAACATGGCGGCACGCGCCGGGTCGCCCATCAGGGCGGCCACCTCGGAGAGGGCGTTGATGGTCGTCATGCGGGAAATCTATGCGCGCGCGCGCGGTGCCGCCATGGTTGATAGTTCGGCAGGGGCCGAAGGATCATTGCCGTGAGCGCGCCGCTCGAGGCGGAGCAACCTCCTCCGACGGGCGTTCATATTCTCCTCCCCAGCTTCGCTGGGGAGGTGTCGCGTCATACGCGACGGAGGGGTCATGAGCCACGGGAGAGGGTCGAGCCTGAGGCTCATGACCCCTCCGTCTGCGATGACGCGGACACCTCCCCAACTACGTTGGGGAGGGGAACATGAGCGCCACGCCAGCGGAGGTTGCTCCGCCTTACGTGGCGCGCTCCCGGCGATGAATCACCGCCACCTCGGGTTGGCGATGGCGATCTTGTCGGCGATCGTCGCATCGAGATGGGCCATCAGCCCGGCGTCGCGCTCGTCGCGCTCGCCGGTGCGCAGCTGGCGGGCGAGCTCGCGGTTGAGGTCCTCGAGCGTGCCGTCGCGCCGCAGCAGCACCCTGAGGCGCGCGTGCTCGCGCGCGTCGGCGCCGGCGCCGAGACGGGCCTCGCGCTCGAGGATGGCGAGCGAGTTGGCGGCGACACGCATCTGGAAGCCGAGCCGCGGCTCGGCGCGGTCGAGCGCCGGCGTCGCCTCCTCCCTGAGAAAGTCGGCGATGGCGGCCAGCAGCTCGGCGGCGGTCGGACGATCTTGCGCCATGTCAGGCCTGCACCATGTCACGCGCCTTCCTTCAGCAGTTGCAGGAGATCGACCTCGGTCTCGACGGCGCGGCGTCCGATCGAGGCGAGCTCCATCGACTTCACCGCGCCGGAGAGATGCCGCCATGCCTGGGTGTGGCAGATGATGCCCCAGCGCGCCGTGCCCAGCACTTCCCACCAGTGGGCGCGCGCCGGGTCGACCTTGGCGCCGCCGGCGCGCTCGTAGGCGGCCCACAGCTCGGCGCGGCTGCCGAAGCCGCCGGCCGGCTTGTCGACCGCGCCGAAGCGCCAGCTCTTGACGCACAGCCAGCCGAGGTCCTCGACCGGATCGCCGAGATGGGCGCCCTCCCAGTCGAGGATCGCGGTCACGCCGGTCTCGTCGACCAGGTAGTTGCCGGTACGATAGTCGCCATGCACCAGCAGCGGCCGGCCGATCGGCGGCGGCTTGCGCCGGTCGAGCCACGACAGCGACAGCTCGAGCACCGGCTGCGGCGTGCCCAGCTGGTCGAGCGACTGGCGCAGGTTGGCGATCTGGTCGGCCGCCTGGCGCGTGACAAGCGGCGGCAGGGTGGCGAGGTCGGTGGCGTGGATGCGCGCCAGGATCTCGCCCAGCTGGCCGGTGACGCGGCCGCGCGCGGCGGCGTAGGGCGGATCGCGCAGCAGCTTGCGGGCGATTGCCGTGCCGCCGACCCGGCGCATGACATAGGCCTCGCCCAGCCCGTCCTCGGGCTGCATCTCGAACAGCACCTCCGGGGCGCGAACGCCCGCCTTCCAGGCGGCGGCGATGACGCGGAACTCGGTGGCGCGGTCGAGCGCGCTCGAGCGCTCGCCGCCGGGACGGCCCTGCAACGGCGGGTCACGCCGCAGGATCAGGCCGTGGCACTCGCCGTTCACCGTCGCGTCGAAGCTCCAGGTCTGGCGCGAGGCGCCGCCCGACTCCTGGCCAAGGTTCTCGATGCTCGCCGTGCCGCCAAAATGGCGGCTGGTGGCATGGGCGAGGGCGGCCGCGACGATCTGGGACTCGGACGTCGTATGAACAATCATTTACCGGACTGTGGCACAGGCCTCGCTGCGTGGTAAGAGGGCGCCCGCCAATGGGGGAGATCGAGCGACAGTGAGCAATGCCTTCGCGGCCATGAACGGCCTTTATCTCGAGGACCTGAAGCCGGGCATGTCGGCGATGTTCGGCAAGACGGTGACCGAGGCCGACATCATGGCGTTCGCCGGCGTGTCCGGCGACACCAACCCGATCCATCTGCACGACGGCTTTGCCCGCACCACGCGGTTCGGCCAGCGCATCGCCCACGGCATGCTGGGCTCGAGCTTCATCTCGACGGTGATCGGCACCAAGCTGCCCGGCCCGGGCGCGGTCTACATCTCGCAGACCCTGTCGTTCATGGCGCCGGTGCTGATCGGCGAGACCATCACCGCCGTCGCCACCATCACCGCCATCGACACGACCCGCCGGCGCGTGACGCTCAAGACCCAATGCCTGAACGGCGACAAGGTGGTGATCGACGGGGAGGCGGTAGTGCTGGTGCCACGACGCGACGCGGCATGATCCCGGCGTTCGACGACTGGCGGAGCCTGCCTGCCGCCTGGCGAGGTGGCGTGGTCGCGCTGGGCAACTTCGACGGCGTGCATCGCGGCCATCAGGCCCTGCTGGCGCATGCCGGCGAGCACGCGAAGAGGCTCGACGCCCCGCTGGTCGTGCTCACCTTCGAGCCGCATCCGCGGCGCTTCTTCGTGCCCGACACCGGCCCGTTCCGCCTGACCCTGCCGCCGGCCAAGCTGCGCCTGCTCGCCGGCTGCGGCGTCGCAGCCGTTCTGGCGCAGCAGTTCGACCAGGGCTTTGCCGGGCTGTCGTCGGACGCCTTCATCGACGAGGTCCTGCTGCAGGGCCTCAGCGCGCGCCATGTCGTGTGCGGCTACGACTTCACCTTCGGGGCGCGGCGCAGCGGCAATGTCGAGAAGCTGCGCAAGCAGGGCAAGGCGAAGGGCTTCGGCGTCAGCGTCCTCGATCCGGTGATGCGCGAGGGCGAGATCTATTCCTCGACCCGCATCCGTGAGTCATTGCGCGCCGGCTGGGTGAGCGAGGCGTCCGAGCTGCTGGGCCATGGCTGGGAGATCGAGGGCGCAGTCGAGCTGGGCGACCAGCGCGGCCGCACCATCGGCTTCCCGACCGCCAACGTGGTGCTGGGCGAGCATCTGCGGCCGCGCTTCGGCGTCTATGCCGTACGCGCCCTGGTCGACGGGACATGGCGCGATGCCGTGGCCAATCTCGGCCGCCGCCCCACCTTCGGCAAGATCCAGGAGAATTTCGAGGTCCACCTGTTCGACTTCGCAGGCGACCTCTACGGCAAGACGCTGCGCGTCGAGCTGGTCGATTTCATCCGCCCCGAGATGAAGTTCGCCGGCCTCGACCAGCTCAAGGCACAGATCGCCGCCGACGGCGAGTCGGCGCGGCGGGTATTGCGGGAAGATCGCGGGTAGCGGCGTGCCGGAGATTTGCCGTTTCTTCGGTATCATCATAGCGGTCTTTTACGAGGACCATCCGCCGCCACATTTTCATGTTCGATACGGTAGCCAGCAAGCCATCTTCGACATTGAGTCATTGCGGATTCTCGAAGGTCGCTTGTCGCCGCGTGTCGTTGGTCTCGTGGTAGAATGGGCGATGTTGCACCGACCGGAGCTTGCTCGCGCTTGGGATCAGGCCCGCCGGCGTGAACCGATCGACCCTATCGCTCCACTGGAGTAGGACGATGTTGCGAGACGTCATTGAAGCAAAGGCCCTGAAAGGCCACCGCCTCGCCGTTACGTTCGACGATGGCGTCACAGGCGTGATCGAAGTTGCGATGATTGTTCCGTTCGAAGGAGTGTTCGCGCCCTTGCGTTCGGAAAGCGAGTTCGCCCGCGTGTTCGTTAATCGCGAGTTGGGGTCTGTATCATGGCCCTGCGGTGCCGATCTGGACACGCAGGTGCTGTATGCGCGTGTTCGCGTCGACGAGGCCGGGACGAGCGCGCATAGGCGCTGACTTTACGTATCTCCTCCCCAGCGTCGCTGGGGAGGTGTCCGCGTCTTCGCGGACGGAGAGGTCAAGGGCACGGGTCTGGGGCTCATGACCCCTCCGTCGCCGTAAGACGGCGACACCTCCCCAGCGACGCTGGGGAGGAGATACGTAAAGTTAGCGCCCATGGGACGAGAGCCCCGGTCGCTTCTCGATGCATCGCTGTGGCAGACGCTTGCGAATGGAGCGATGCATCACCTGTGCGTGGCCCTGTCCGCCGGGATCACACGCGCACCAGCGTCGCACCACTCCGTAACACCGCCGCCGCGTCGTCGACGATCCGCTCGATCAGATCCTGCGCCGAGGGAATGTCGCGCACCAAGTCGACGCTCTCGCCGGCCCAGACGACGCGCTGGTTGAGATCATCGGGCGCGGTGGCCGAGTAGCTGGCATCGACTTCCTTCTGCTGCTCGGTCAACACGTCTTCCTTGCCGTGCCAGCGCTCGAAGAAGTCGTTGCGCAGCGCGCGCCCGGGATAGATCGCGGGCCACGCGGCGGCGCGGACGATGTCGAAGACGCGGGTCTGCGCGGTCTGATCGCCGCCCGACGCGACTGTCTTCTCCTTCATGGCCTGGCTCCACAGCGATTCGCGGGTCGCCGTGAAGCGGGTGCCCATCGACACGCCGGCGGCCCCCAGCGACAGGGCGGCGGCGAGGCCTCGACCATCGGCGATGCCGCCCGCTGCGACCACGGGAATCGACCCGACGGCATCGACCACGGCGGGGACGAGGCCGATGGTGCCGCGCGTCGTGCCCGAATGTCCGCCGGCGTCGCGTCCCTGGGCGATGATCACATCCGCGCCGGCGTCGGCGGCCTGCTTGGCCTGGTCGAGCGTCTGCACCTGGCAGATGATCTTGCAGCCCGCCGCCTTGATGCGACCGGTGTAGGGTGAGGGGTCGCCGAATGACAGCATGATCGCCGCCGGCCTGGCATCCAACGCCACGTCCAACGCCGCCGGGTTCTTGTCGAGCGCCCACAGGATGAACCCGATGCCGACGCGCGCATTGCCCGCCTCGGACAGTTCGCGCCGGATCGCCTTCTCGTCGGCATAGCCCGATCCGAGCAGGCCGAGACCGCCGGCGTGGGTCACGGCGGCGGCCAGCTTGCCGCCAGCGGCGGAGCCCATCGGGGCGAGCAGGATGGGATGGCGAATCCCCAAGAGGCGAGTCAACGCGGTGTCGATGGTTGCCACAAGTTCCTCCCGATGCATTCGGCACGTTACCGTAGCCTGTTATGCGCTGGTCCGCTTCGAGTTGGCGCACCACGCCGACGACAAATCCGCTGTCATCCCGAGCATGGCGAGGGATCTTTCATGGCGGCGGAAAGATCCCTCGCTGCGCTTCGGGATGACACCAACGCGGTCGCGCGCAGTCGCGGCAGATCGCAATCGCAACAGGCGCGGCGCTGGTTGCTCCTACATCGGGCGGTGATCGTCGGCGTCGATGTAGCTGATCGGCGGCGTGTGCTTCTTGAACAACTTGCGGGTGTCGGGCTGCAGGCTGCGGAACACGGCCGGGGTCACGGCAAGGCCGGTGCTGGGCAATGCGGCGGCAATGTTGACCGTGCGGCCATAGACGTCGACGATCTCCTCGCCCGGGCTGCCGACGCGGCCGACCGCGACCGGGCCGATGTGCAGCTTTGCGAGAATGGCCGTCTTGAAGCCGCGCGCGCCCAGCCAGTCGCGGCCGATTGCCTGCAGCGTGCGCACGGCCTGGACGCCGGCGTCCACTCGGTCGGCGGGAAAGGCGACCAGGCCGGCATCGCCCAGTGTCTTGATCAGACGGCCGCCGGCACTGGCGACAATCTGCCCGGTGCAGGCGAAATAACCCGTCATGAGATCGAGCAGCGGCTGCGGCTCGGTCGCTTCGGCGTAGCGCATGTAACCGCGCAGGTCATAGAAACCCACCAGGAGCTCGTGCTCCGCCGGCAGGCGCAGGTCTGTCCAGAAGGACATGGCAGTCTCCGTGCTGTTGCTTGTGTGCGCAGGCGGCCTGGGTTCGCCCGGAGGGCGGTCCGCCAGTAGGGGAGAAAATCGCCGGCCCGATGTCCGGCAGTGGCCAATAATCGGGATCGCAGCCGGTCTTCGTCAAGCCCCGTCCGCCTGACCGACAAGACACAGAACTCTCCCGCTGGGAGCGCGCCACTCCGTGGGCGCTCTTCTTGCCGATCACAGATCCCATGAGCGCCATCGGAGTGGCGCGCTCCCAGCCATGAGTTTAGTCCATGAGGGGCGGCCGCCAGGCCGTCGGCAAGCTCATATGCGCTAACTTGCAAAGGGACCTCACCCTGAGGAGCGGCCCGGAGGGCCGCGTCTCGAAGGGTCGGCAACACAGAGGGTGGTGCGACACCCCTGTTTCGGCGATTCGCGTGCAACCCATCCTTCGAGACGCGCCCTCTGGGCGCTCCTCAGGATGAGGACCTTGTTGGGCCTTCGACCAAAGTTGGGTTAGCGCCTATGGGTAGCAAGCTCCCATGGTCCGCTTGGCCTGCCTTGACCCCCCGCACCCCCATCCCTAGATTGCCGGCCCTATGTCTACCGGGGCCCTGCAGGAGCGAATTATCCGCCCGGTCCGCTGACGGCGGCCGGGTCGTCCAGATTCCTGTGACTGCCGTCCGGCAGTCGCTCCACGCTCCTCATCCGCAATCGAGTTGCCCGTGACAACCGACTACAAATCCAGCGTTTTCCTGCCCAAGACCGACTTTCCGATGCGCGCCGGCTTGCCCAAGAAGGAGCCGGAGCTGCTGAAGCGGTGGGCCGAGATGGGCCTCTATGACCGGCTGCGCGCCGAGAGCAAGGGGCGGCCGAAATTCGTCCTGCACGACGGCCCGCCCTACGCCAACGGCAACCTCCATATCGGTCATGCCCTCAACAAGATCCTCAAGGACCTGGTGAGCCGGACCCAGCAGATGCTGGGCAAGGACAGCCATTACGTCCCCGGCTGGGACTGCCACGGCCTGCCGATCGAATGGAAGATCGAGGAGGAGTACCGCGCCCGCAAGCAGGACAAGGATACCGTGCCGGTCGGCGAGTTCCGCCGCCAGTGCCGCGCCTTTGCCGACCACTGGATCACCGTGCAGCGCGAGGAGTTCAAGCGACTCGGCGTCGACGGCGACTGGGACAACTACTACTCGACCATGGCCTACGGATCCGAGGCCACGATCGTGGGCGAGATCGGCAAGTTCCTGATGAACGGCGGCCTCTACAAGGGCTCCAAGGCGGTGCTCTGGTCGGTGGTCGAGAAGACCGCCCTGGCCGAGGCCGAGATCGAGTATCACGACCATACGTCGGACACCGTGCATGTCCGTTTCCCGGTCGTCAGGTCGAAGGACGGCACGCTCGACGGCGCCGCCGTGGTGATCTGGACGACCACGCCGTGGACCATCCCCGGCAATCGCGCGCTCGCCTACGGGCCCGACATCGCCTATGCGCTGGTCGAGGTGGCTGCGGCCGGCGAGGGCAGCCGGGCGGTCGTGGGCGAGACGCTGATCGTGGCGCGCGAGCTGGTCGGCGCCGTGGCGGAGGCGTGCAAGTTCACGCCGCGCCTGGTGCGCGATGTCGCGGCCGACGAACTCGATGGTTTGGTCACCGGCCATCCGCTGCGCGGCCAGGGCTACGAGTTCGACGTGCGGCCGCTGCCCGGCGACTTCGTGACCGCCGACGCCGGCACCGGCTTCGTGCACATCGCGCCGGGCCACGGCGCCGACGACTACGAGCTGGGCGTCGCCAACGGCGTCGAGGTGCCCGACACGGTTGCCGAGGACGGCAGCTACTATCCGCACGTGCCGCTGTTCGCCGGCCTGCTGGTCTACACGTCGGTCGGCAAGAAGGGCCCGGCCAACAAGGCGGTGATCGAGGCGCTCGACAAGGCGGGCAAGCTCCTGGCGTCGGGCCGCATCACCCATTCCTACCCGCATTCGTGGCGCTCCAAGGCGCCGGTGATCTTCCGCAACGCGCCGCAATGGTTCATCGCCATGGACCAGCCGATCGCCGAGATCGGCGGCACGCTCCGCGAGAAGGCACTGGCGGCGATCGATGCCACGCGCTTCGTGCCGCGCGCCGGCTACAATCGCCTGCGCAGCATGATCGAGCAGCGGCCCGACTGGTGCGTGTCGCGCCAGCGCGCCTGGGGCGTGCCGATCGCGGTGTTCGTCGACAAGCAGACCGGCGAGCCGTTGCGCGATCCCGAGGTAATGGCGCGTGTCGTCGAGGCGTTCCGAGCTGAGGGCGCCGACGCCTGGTTCGAGAGCCCGCCCGAGCGCTTCCTCGGCAACGCGTACAAGGCGCAGGATTTCGAGCAGGTGAAGGACATCCTCGACGTGTGGTTCGATTCGGGCTCGACCCACGTCTTCACGCTCGAGGGCAACACCGACCTCAAATGGCCGGCCGACCTCTATCTCGAGGGCTCCGACCAGCATCGCGGCTGGTTCCATTCCTCGCTGCTCGAGAGCTGCGGCACGCGCGGCCGGGCGCCCTATGACGGCGTGCTGACGCACGGCTTCACGCTCGACGAGCAGGGCCGCAAGATGTCGAAGTCGCTGGGCAACATCACCGCGCCGCAATCGGTGTGCGACCAGTACGGTGCCGACATCCTGCGGCTCTGGGTGGTCGGCACCGACTACACCGAGGACCAGCGGATCGGGCCTGAGATCCTGAAGCATCAGGCCGAGGCCTATCGCCGGCTGCGCAACACGCTGCGCTACCTGCTGGGCAGCCTCGACGGCTACAGCGCGGCGGAGCAGGTGGCGTATGCCGACATGCCCGAGCTCGAGCGCTGGGTGCTGAATCGCCTGGCCGAGCTCGACGCGATGTTCCGGCCGGCGGTCGACGACTACGACTTCCACCGGATCGCCACCGAGCTGCACAATTTCTGCGCGGTCGACCTGTCGGCCTTCTACTTCGACATTCGCAAGGACGCGATCTACTGCGACGCCGCCTCGGCGCTGCGTCGGCGCGCCGCGCGCACGGTGATGGCCGAGCTGTTCTCCTTCCTGACGGCCTGGCTGGCGCCGATTGTCTGCTTCACGGCGGAAGAGGCATGGCTGGCCCGCCCCAGGGACGTGCCGGACGGCGAGCGCGAGAGCGTGCACCTGCGGCTCTATCCGACGATCCCCGACATGTGGCGCGATGATGCGCTGGGCGACAAGTGGCGGACGGTGCGCAACCTGCGCCGCGTGGTGACAGGCGCGCTCGAGCTCGAGCGCGCCGAGAAGCGCATCGGCTCCAGCCTGCAGGCGGCGCCGCGGGTTCACGTGGCGCCCGAGTATCGCACCGCGCTGGCCGGCCTCGATCTCGCCGAGATCTGCATCACCTCGGGCGGCGAGCTGGTCGAAGGCGCTGCCCCGGCGGGCGCCTTTGCCCTTGCCGACGTGGCCGGCGTTGCCGTCGAGCCTGCGCTTGCGCACGGCAACAAATGCGCGCGCTGCTGGCAGGTCCTCGAGGAGGTCGGCAAATCTGCGCGCCATCCGCTGCTCTGCCTGCGCTGCGACGCGGCGGTGGATGGGTGATGCGGGCAATCTCATTTGCTGGGGGCGCGCCACTCATAGGCGTTAACTCACTCATAGGCGCTAACTTAAGAAGGGGCCTCACCCTGAGGAGCGGCCCGCAGGGCCGCGTCTCGAAGGGTCGGCAGCGCGGCAGGTGCTTCGACACCGTTTTGTCAGCGATCTCGTGTGTAGCCCATCCTTCGAGACGGCCGCTGCACGGCCTCCTCAGGATGAGGATATTGTTGACCGCTCGACCAAAGTTAGCGCCCCCAGCCATGAGTTTGAGTTCATGAGGCCCATCGACCGCCAGGCGATGGTCCTGGTCGCGATCACGCTGGTGGCCGACCAGGTGTCCAAGCAGCTCCTGCTCGGCTATCTGCAGCAGGCGGGCGCCGTGGTGCCGGTGATCGACGGTTTTTTCCGCCTGGTCATCGTGTGGAATCGGGGCGTGAGCTTCGGCCTGCTCGGCGGCGAGGAGGCGCTGCCACCGTGGGTCCTGTCGGCGGTGGCCATCGCGGTCTGCATCGGGCTGTTCGTCTGGTTGAGACGAAACGACAATGCCCTCACCGCATGGGGCATCGGTCTTGTCATGGGGGGCGCCATCGGCAATGTTATCGACCGCGCCCGGTGGGGAGCGGTGTTCGATTTCGCCGATTTCCATATCGGACGCTGGCATTGGCCGGCGTTCAATGTCGCCGATTCGGCGATCGTTGTCGGCGTCGGCCTGATGCTCATCGATTCCCTGATCGGCGACCGGCGGCGCGCGCCCTGAAGTGGCCATGATCGACGGACAAGAATGAAATCCGAAGGACGAACGATGCAACGGACGACCTTTACCTCCTCGAGCCTCGTCACCGTCGCCGCCGTTCTGTGTGGCGTCGCATTGGGCGGCTGCGGCGCCTTCGAGAACATCGGTGGCGGCAAGAAGGTATCGCCCGACGAGTTCAAGATCGTCTCGCATTCGCCGCTCACCATGCCGCCCAACGCCGAGCTGCGCCCACCGCGGCCGGGCGAGCCCAGGCCCCAGGAGATGACCCCGGCCGACCAGGCCAAGGAGGCGTTGTCGCCGGCGCTGGCCGGTCGCGTGCAGCAGCGCACCACCGGCGGCGGCGCCTCGACCCGTGGCACCAGCTCGGAGCAGTCGCTGGTCGCGCGCGCCGGGCAGGGCGGCATCGACCCCGAGATCCGCAGCCGGGTCAACCAGGACACCAAGACGATCAACAACAGCGACAAGGGCTTCATCGACAGCCTGATCTTCTGGCAGGAGCCCGTGCCGGCGGGCACCGTGGTCGACCCGACCAGGGAGCAGCAGCGCATCCGCGACGCCCAGGCGGCCGGCCAGCCTGCGACCGGCAACACGCCGACCATCACGCGGCGCAAGCGCGGCATCCTCGAAGGCATCTTCTGACGCCGCGCGCCAAGATCGGCCGCCGATCATTGCTCGGTGGTCTCGCCGCTGGTGCGGCGCTCGCGCCGGTATGGCCGGCGTGCGCCAAGCTGCTCTCTGTCGGGCGGCGACAGGTCGACACGTTCAGCCTGTCCAACGGCCTCCAGGTGGTCGCCCTGCCGTCGTCGCGCGCGCCGATCGTCACCCAGCTCCTGGTCTACAAGGTCGGCAGCGCCGACGAGGTACCCGGCAAGACCGGCATCGCCCATTTCCTCGAGCACATGATGTTCAAGGGCACCGACATCGTCGGCCCCTCGGAGTTCTCGCGCGTCGTGTCGAAGAACGGCGGGCGTGACAATGCCTACACCACCTACGATTCGACGGGCTACTACCAGACCGTCTCTCCCGACCGGCTCGAGCTGGTGATGCGCATGGAGGCCGACCGCATGGCCAATCTGCGCATGACGGAGAAGGAGCTGGCGCCGGAGCGCCAGGTCGTGCTCGAGGAGCGGCGCATGCGCATCGACAACTCGCCGTCCGCCCTGCTCGACGAGGTCGTGAACGAGAGGCTGTACGGGCAGGGGCAGCCCTACGGCATGCCGATCAGCGGCACCGTGGCCGATGTCGAGGCGCTGACGCTCGCCGACCTGAGGGAATTCTATCGTCAGCACTACATGCCCAATAACGCCATCCTGATCGTCGGCGGCGACATCACGTCCGAGCAGGTGCGCGGGCTCGCGGAGAGATTCTACGGGCCGATTCCGGCACGTCCCGTTGCGCCGCGCCGCCGTCCCGATCATGGCGCTTCCGGCCTGCCGCAGACTGTCAGCCGCGCCGACCCGCGGGTGCGCGAGCCGCGCTGGTCGCGCCACTACCTGGCGCCGTCCTACAACAAGGGCGAGTCGCAGTACGCCTATGCGCTGCAAGTCCTGGCCCAGCTCCTGGGCGGCACGGAGACCAGCCGGCTGTGGCGTGTCCTGGTCGTCGACGGCAAGCGGGCGCTCTCGGCCTGGGCGGGCTACCGTCCGAACAGCCTCGGCCTCGCGAGCTTCGACATCGGCATCCATCCGGCGGCGTCGGTGACCATGGCCGAGGTCGAGAGCGCGGTAACGGCCGAGCTCGGCCGGCTGATCGACGGCGGCGTCGGCAACGACGAGCTCGAGCGGGCGCAGAATCAAATGCTCGCCTCGGCGATCTACGCTCAGGATTCCCTGCAGAGCGGGCCGCGCATCTATGGCGGCACGCTCAGCACCGGCAGCACGGTTGCCGATATCGCCGCCTGGCCCGAGCGCATCTCGTCGGTCCGGCCGGACGACGTCGTTGCCGCGGCCCGGCACGTGTGGCAGCCGCAACGCCTGGTGACCTCGCTGCTCACGCCTCCCTCGGGTATCCGATGACGACCCGCCGTCGCCTCCTCGGGGCTGCGCTCGCGTCGACCTTGGTGGGGCTGCCGACGGCGGCCGGCGCGGTCGACATCAAGGTGGTGACGACGCGGCTCGGGTTCACGGTCTGGCTGGTGCAGGACAAGAGCGTGCCGGTGCTGTCGCTGTCATTCTCCCTGCCCGGCGGCACGGCTTCCGATCCGGCCGGCCAGTCGGGCGTCACTAGTCTCATGGCCACGCTGCTGACCGACGGCGCGGGTTGGCTCGATGGCCAGGCCTTTCGCCAGCACCTCGAGGATGCCGCCGCTTCCCTGAGATTTGGCGCCTCGCTCGATCGGCTGGGCGGGTCGTTGCGCGTCCTGGCGGCGACCCGCGACGAGGGCTTCGAGCTGTTGCGCCTGGCACTCACCCAGGCGCGCTTCGCTCCCGACATGATCGAGCAGCGGCGCACGCAGACCATCGCCAGCCTGAACCAGGCGAGCCAGCGGCCGTCGTCGGTTGCCGCGCGGACCCTGATGGCGACCGAGTTCGCCGGCTATCCCTACGCCGCCGATCCCGACGGAACGCCAGACGATCTCCGCAAGCTCACCGCCCACGACCTCGAGCGGCGCGCCGCCGCCCTGCTGGAACGTCGCGGCCTGGTGATTGCCGTCGTGGGCGACATCGCGGCCGACGACCTGGTGCGTCGGCTCGACCATGTTTTCGGCGGCCTGCCCGCGGGCGCCCCGCCGCAGGCCCTGCCGGCGTGGACGCCGCCCACCCGGCCGCGCACCGTCGTGGTCGAGCGGCCGATGCCGCAGAGCACGGCGCTGCTCGCCCTGCCGGGAGTCCTGCGCCACGACCCCGACTGGTACGCCGTCGTCGCCCTGAACCACATCCTGGGCGGCGGCGGCCAGCGATCGCGCCTGTTCACCGAGGTGCGCGAGAAGCGCGGCCTGGCCTACGGCGCGTCGAGCAGCCTGCGCGCCTACGCCAAGGCCGGCCTGATCGTGATCTCGACGGCGAGCGCCAACGAGCGCATCGCCGAGACGCTCGACGTCGTGCGCACCGTGCTGGCCCGCCTGCGCGCCGAGGGCCCGACCGAGCAGGAATTGGCCGACGCCAAGACCTATCTCGGCGGCGCGCTGTCGCTGTCGCTCGATTCGTCGCCGGCAATCGCCGGGTTGCTGCTGTCGATGCAGGTCGACGATCTCTCGCCCGATCACCTGACGCGACGTGACAAGCTGATCGAGGCGGTCACCCTCGACGACGTGCGCCGGCTCGCCCATCGCCTGCTGAACGACGAGCTTCTGACCACCGTCGTCGTCGGCAAGCCGGCAGGAATCGTCACCGACCCCTGACGAGGTTTCTCATGTCGTACAAGACTACAGGCTCGAGACCATGTTCGCCATCGAGCTGTGGGGCGTCGACGCCTTCGACCAGCCCGCCGTCGAGGAGAGCAAGATCGTCACCCGCCAGTATCTTTCCGCAAGGCGGCAGGCGTAGGCTCAGCCCCCCATGAGCGCACTTCGCCGCCTCCCATCGACCCTCGTCAACCGCATCGCCGCCGGCGAGGTGGTCGAGCGGCCAGCCAGTGCTGCCAAGGAGCTTGTCGAGAACGCCATCGATGCCGGCGCCCGGCGCATCGTCGTCAGCCTGAAGGAGGGCGGCCGCACCTTTCTGTCGGTGGTCGACGACGGCGTCGGCATGACGCCCCAGGAGCTCGAGCTGGCGGTCGAGCGGCACTGCACCTCCAAGCTGCCCGATGACGATTTCGACGACATCCGCACCTTGGGATTCCGCGGCGAGGCCCTGCCGTCGATCGCGTCGGTGAGCCGCATGGCCCTCACCTCGCGCCCGGCCGGCGCGGAGACGGCGTGGTGCCTGGAGATCGACGGCGGCGCCAAGGGCGAGCCGCGGCCGGCGGCACACCCGTTCGGCACGCGGGTCGAGGTGCGCGATCTCTTCTTCGCCACGCCGGCGCGGCTGAAGTTCCTCAAGGAGCCGCGCACCGAGTCGGGCCATGTCGCCGATGCGCTGCGCCGGCTGGCGATGGCCCATCCAACTGTAGGCTTCAGGCTCGACAGCGACGAGCGCACCCTGATCGACCTGCCGGCGGCCCCGCCCTCGCTGCTCGAGAAGCCGGACGCCGGCCGCCTGGCACGCCTCGCCGCCATCATGGGTCGCGAGTTCGCCGACAACACCGTGGCCATCGATGCCAACCGCGAGGGCTTCCGGCTCACCGGCTTCGCCGGCCTGCCGACCCTCAACCGGCCGACCGGCCAGCACCAGTATCTCTTCGTAAATGGCCGGCCGGTGCGCGACAAGCTGCTGGCCGGCGCGGTGCGCGGCGCCTACCAGGACTTCCTGGCGCGCGACCGCCATCCCATGGTGGCGCTGTTCCTCGAGGCGCCGACCGGCATGGTCGACGTCAATGTCCATCCCGCCAAGACCGAGGTCCGCTTCCGCGATGCCGGCATCGTGCGCGGCCTGATCGTCGGCGCGCTCCGGACGGCGCTGGCGGCAGCCGGGCACCGCGCAAGCACCACGGTCTCCGATGCCGCCTTGGGCGCCTTCCGCCCGCACACCGGCCAGGCGCTGGCGCTGCCGATGGGTGGCGGCGGCAAGTCGGCGTGGCTGCCGTCGCGCGGTCTTGCCGAAGCGGTGGCCCAGTTCATGGCGCCGCTCGGCCAGCCGTCGGCCCGCGTCGAGCCGACGTCCGGACCGGCCGCAAACGGCAATGGCGCTGCCTATCCGCTGGGCGTGGCGCGGGCCCAGCTGCACGAGACCTACATCGTCGCCCAGACCGCCGAGGGCGTGGTCATTGTCGACCAGCACGCCGCGCACGAGCGGCTGATGCACGAGCGTCTCAAGGGTCAGCTCGAGGCCGATGGCGTGAAGCGCCAGGCGCTGCTGCTGCCCGAGGTCGTCGAGGTGGGCGAGGATGGCGTCCGCCGCCTTGCCGGCCGGATGGCCGAGCTCGCCGACATGGGCCTGGTGCTGGAGCCGTTCGGCGTCGGCGCGGTGGTGGTGCGCGAGACGCCGGCCGTGCTGGGCGAGCTAGATGTCCAGGGCCTGGTGCGCGATCTCGCCGACGAGCTGGCCGAGCTGGGCGATCACCTGTCGCTCAAGGAGAAGGTCGAGGAGGTCTGCGGCACGCTCGCCTGCCATACCTCGGTGCGCGCCGGCCGGAGGCTCTCCGTCGACGAGATGAACGCGCTCTTGCGGCAGATGGAAGCGACACCGCACTCCGGCCAGTGCAATCACGGCCGGCCGACCTACGTCGAGCTGAAGCTCGCCGACATCGAGCGCCTGTTCGGCAGACGATGATCCGCTTTCTCGTCGGCTTGCTGCTGGTGGCGGGCGCCGTCACGGCCAATGCCCAGACGCGGCCGGCCACCGCGCCGCCGGCCGCGACCTCGCGCGACGGAACGCCCGCGCCGGTCTCGCCGCTCGACGGCCAATGGCGCGGCCGCAGCGACGGCGGCTCGTGCAACGCGCCGCTCGATTACCTGCTCGTCATCCAGAACGGCTTCGTCGACGGCTCGGCCTACGACTCCACCGCGCACGGCCCGGTGCCCAACCAGCGCAAGGCGGCGCCGCCGGCGCCGACGCCCAGCCTGTGGCAGATCCACGGCCTCGCCCGGAGCCCGGGCGCGTTCTCGCTGGTCGCTGTCGCCTCGGTGAAGGCCACCGACCGCCGCACGGGCAAGCTCTCGGTGCGCAGCGAGGGCGGCAGCCTGGTGGTCAGCGAGACCTCCGGCTGCCGCCGCACGGCCCGGCTGACGCGCGGTTAGAGCTAACCGCAGACGATTCGTTCCTCGCGGCCGGCGAGCAGGCGGAAGAAGGCGTCCTGCGGCTTCTCCAGGACGAACATCGCGCGGGCGTCGAGGCCGAGATTGAGGCCGCGCAGGACGGCGCCGCTGACGCCGTGGCCGACGATCACCGTGCGCACGCCGGCGGCGGCGACCTCGGCCAGCACGGCGGCGGAGCGGGCGTGCAGCTCGGCATGGGTCTCGCCGCCCGGCGGGCAATAGCCGTGCGGGTCGGCGCGCCAGTCGGCGAGCGCCGTCGGATGGCTGACCTCGATGTCCTTCCAGGCGAGACCCTCCCACGCGCCGTAGCTCAGCTCGACGAGACGCGGGTCGTCGCGCCATTGCCCGGGATCGAGACCGATCTCGCGGCCGATGATGGCGGCGGTTTCGCGCGCCCGGCCGAGCGGGCTGCGCAGGAATACGGTCGGTCCCGTGGTGCCCGCCAGCTCGCGCGCGAGGGTTCGCCCCATTGCCTCCGCCTGCAGGCGTCCACGCTCCGTCAAATTGGAATCGCGCAGTCCCTGCATGCGCCGTTCGGTGTTCCAGGCGGTCTCGCCGTGCCGCAGCACGTAGAGCGGGATGGAGAGGGTCATCGGGTCTTTCGCAGGATCACGATCTTCGCCGCACCGTAGCGGCGTTCGTCGATCGCCTCGAAGCCCGGCGGCGCCTCGATGTCCTCGTTGTGCGCCAGCTCGATGGTGGCAATGGCCTCGGGAGCGAGCCAGCCGGCGGCGTCGAGGGCGGCAAGCGCCGGCGCGGCCTGGCCCGAGCGATAGGGCGGGTCGAGGAAGACGAGGTCGCAGGCGGCCTGCGCCGGCGGCGGGCGCGTGGCATCGCCGCGCACGACCCGGGCCGCTCCGATCTCGCCGAGCTTGCGCAGGTTCTCGCCGATCGAGCGGATGGCGTCGGCGTCCTTGTCGAGAAAGGTGGCGTGCGCGGCGCCGCGCGACAGCGCCTCGATGCCGAGCGCGCCGGAGCCTGCGAAGGCGTCGAGCACGCGGGCCTCGATCAGGGGCGAGGTGCCGTCGTCGCGCCAGCTGGCGTGCATCAGGATGTTAAACAGCGATTCGCGCGCGCGGCTCGCGGTCGGGCGCACGCTCTGCCCTTCGGGCGCCGCCAGGGCCCTGCCGCGATGCCTGCCGCCGATCACGCGCAGCATCACGCCCGCCGCTTCTTCGCCTTGGCCACGGAATTGGCCTTCGGCCTGGCCCAGCCCTGCTTGCGCCGCGGCGGCTCGAGGCCCAGCAGGTTGTCGAGCGCCTGGGGTGGCACCTCCTCGACCTGCTCGCGCTCGAGCTCGCCCAGGTAGAACGGCCCGAAGGCGACGCGGATCAGCCGCATCACCGGCAGGTCGAGATGGGTGAGCACGCGGCGCACCTCGCGGTTCTTGCCCTCGGTGAGCGCGATCTCGAGCCACGCATTGGTGCGCTGCTGGCGCTCGAGGTGAGCCTGGATGGCGCCGTAGCGCACGCCCTCGAGGGTGATGCCGTTGGCCAGCCCGGCGAGCCGCGCCGGATCGACCGTGCCGTGCACGCGCGCCCGATAGCGCCGGATCCAGCCATTGGCTGGCAGCTCGAGCCGGCGCGCCAGGCCGCCATCGTTGGTCAGCAGCAGCAGGCCCTCCGACATGAAATCGAGACGGCCGACCGTGACCACCCGCGGCAGGGTCTTGGGCAGCGAGTCGAAAATGGTGCGCCGGCCCTCGGGATCGCGCGCCGTCACCAGCTCTTCGGGCGGCTTGTGGTAGCGCCACAGCCGGGCCCGATCGGCGTCGGGCAGCTTCTTGCCGTCGACCTCGATCACGTTCTTGTCGGTGACCGTGAAGGCCGGCGTCTCCAGCACCTTGCCGTCGACCTTGACGCGGCCGGCAGCGATCCAGCGTTCGGCGTCGCGTCGCGAGCACAGGCCGGCGCGCGCCAGGCGCTTGGCGATTCGTTCCGGTTCGCTCACGTCGCCGCGGCCGCCCCCAGGAAGGCGCGGAACAGCCTTGCGTCGCCCTCCGATATCAGGAACTCGGGATGCCACTGCACGCCGATGCAGAAGCGGTAGCGCGGCGCCTCGATGCCCTCGATCACGCCGTCCGGTGCGGTGGCGTTGACCACGATGCCGGCGGGCGAGTCGGCGGCCGCCTGGTGATGGGCGCTGTTCACCGAAAGCTCGTCGGCGCCGACGATGCCGTGCAGCTGCGTGCCGCGCGCCACCGTCACGACGTGGCCCGGCTCGTTGCGCGGGTTGGGCTGCTCGTGCGCCAGCGCATCGGCCACGGCGTCGGGGATGTGCTGGATCAGCTTGCCGCCCAGCACGACATGCAGCAGCTGCTGGCCGCCGCAGATGCCCAGTACCGGCATGTCGCGGTCGAGCGCGCCCCTGGTGACGGCGAGCTCGAAGGCGGTGCGGCGATCCTTGGTGACCACGGTGGCGTGGGCCGGCCCGCCGCCGTAGTGGGACGGGTCGACGTCGAAGGCGCCGCCGGTCACCACCAGGGCGTCGATGCGCTCGAGATAGTCGCCGACGCGGTCGGGCTCGTGCGGCAGCGCGACCGCCAGGCCGCCCGCCGCGTCGATCGCGTCGAGATAGTTCTGGCGCAGCGCATACCAGGGAAATTTCGAGTAGCCCCCCGGCTTTTCCGCATCCAGGGTGACTCCGATGAGGGGACGAGGCATGTCCTCAGGATACGCGCCGGCGGGCTCGCGCGCCACTCATGGTCTTCCGGACCGCGAGCGTCCCGCTCGCTCATGGCCGGGAGCGCGCCACTCCGTGGCGCTCATAGAGACAGAAGACATGCCGATTGCGGATCGGAAGAAGAGCATGAGTGCCACGGAGTGGCGCGCTCCCGGCGCATGAGCGCGGGTGAGACGCCCGCGGTCCAGGAAGAGCTGATGAAACATGAGCGAGCGGGACGCTCGCGGTCCGGAAGATCATGAGCTCGACACGATGTTCCGCGGCACGTCGCGGAACGGCTTGTCGGTGTCGACGCTGATCTCCTTGGGCATCTTCAGCACGCGCTCGGAGATGATGTTGCGCTGGATCTCGTCGGTGCCGCCGGCGATCGAGGTGGCGGGGACGGAAACCAGGATCTCGGCGATGACCCCGCCCATCGGGCTGTCCTTGCCGCGCAGCAGGGCGTCGGCGCCGGTGATGTAGGTGTGCACGCGCGCCGCCTGGCGGGCGACGTTGCTCGACACCAGCTTGCCGAGCGAGCCCTCGGGGCCCTGCGGCCGGCCCTGCTCCTGGGCGGCGCGGGCGCGGCGGGCGGTCCATTCGGCCGTCTTCGACATGATGAGCAGCCTGGCGATCTCCTGGCGCATGATGGGATCGTCGATCTTGCCGGTCTCCCTGGCGCGTTCGAGCACGAGGTCGACGCGGCCGGCGCGCTGCGGATACCATTTGTAGGGCTCCATGGTCGTGGCGACCTCGGCCCGTTCCTCCTCGTAGATGCGGCCCTTGCGGTCCGAGCCGGTCGCCCAGCTGCGCAGGCCGTCGGCGCCGCGGCGCTCGTGCATCAACGTCGTGGTCGCCACCGTCCAGCCATCGCCGACGTCGCAGATCATCATCTCGGGCTCGACGATGGCGTCGGTGAAGAACACCTGGTTGAACGAGGCGTGGCCGTTCATCTGCTTCAGCGGGTGGACCTGCACGCCGGGCTGCTTCATGTCGAGGACGAAGTAGGCGAGGCCCTTGTGCTTGGCGACGTCCCAGTTGGCGCGCGCCAAGAGCAAGCCCCAGTGCGCCTTGTGGGCGCTGGTGGTCCACACCTTCTGGCCGTTGATCACCCACTGGTTGCCGCGTCGGTCGGCGCGCGTCACGGCACCCGCCATGTCCGAGCCGCTACCCGGCTCGGAGAACAGCTGGCACCAGGTGTCCTCGCCGGTCAGAATCCGGCGCAGGAACTTCTCCTTATGGAGATCGGTGCCGTGCGCCAGGATGGTGGCGGCCGCCAGGGTGCGGATGCCGGCCTTGGCGACGCCGACCGCGCCCACGCGCGCGAACTCCTCGTCGACCACGGCATTCATCGCCACCGGCAGGTCGCGGCCGTACCATTGCCTGGGCCAGTGCGGCGCGCCCCACCCCGATTCGATCAGCCTGGTGCGCCATTCGATCAGGCCGTATTCGGGATTCCAGTTGGCCTCCAGCCAGGCTCGGACCTCGGCGCGGACTGTGGCTTCGTCGTGCTCGCTCATGATCCCGCTCCTCAGTGCTTCCAGTGCCGCATCATCTGCTCGCGATGCCAGTTGGCGTCGCCGAACAGGATCTCCGAGCTCTTGGCGCGCTTGAACCAGAGATGCGTGTCGTTGTCCCAGGTGAAGCCGATGCCGCCATGCATCTGCACCGCATGGATCGCGGTCTGCAGGTAGGCCTCCGACGCCGCGGCCTTGGCGAGCGCCGCCAGCGCCGGCAGGTCGTCGTCACCCTCGTCGAGCGCCGCCGCGGCGTAGTAGGCCGCCGACTTCGCCATCTCGACATCGACCAGCATGTCGGCCGCCTTGTGCTTGGTGACCTGGAACGAGGCGATCGAGCGGCCGAACTGCATGCGCATCTTGGTGTAGTCGAGCGCGTCCTGGCGCAGCCGGTCGGCGCCGCCCACCATCTCGTTGGCGAGACAGATGACGGCCTGCTGCATCGTCCGGTCGAACGCGGCAGCAGCCTTGCCGGGCTCGCCGAGCGGCGACGCCTCGACCGAGGCGAACTGCAGTCGGGCGAGCTTGCGCGTCTCGTCCATTGTGTCGAGCCGGCGACGGTCGAGGCCGGCCGCATCGCCGGCGACCGTGAAGAAGGCAAGGCCGCTGTCGCCCCTGGTGCCGGCAAGGCGGGCCAGCACGACGATCAGGTCGGCGGTGTGGCCGTCGAGCACGAAGCTCTTGGTGCCGACCAGCCGCCAGACGCCACCCGACTGGGTCGCAGTCATGGCGATGCCCGCGGCGTCGTTGCGGCCGTTGTCCTCGGTCACGGCCAGCGTCGCGGTCCTGCTGCCGTCGGCGAGGGCTGGCAGCAGGGCGCGCTTCTGCTCCTCGCTGCCGGCATTCTGGATCGCCATGGCCGCCAGCGCCGTCGACAGGAAAGGGGCGCAGAGCAGGCTGCGGCCCATCTCCTCGAGCACGATGCCGAGCTCGCCGAAGCCGAAGCCCTGGCCGCCATATTCCTCGGGGATCTGGATCGCCGTCAGGCCGAGCTCGCTGTTGAGCCGTTGCCACCCGTCGCGCTCCCAGCCCGCCTCGGTGGCCATGAGGCGGCGCACCTCCTTGGTGGGCGAGCGGGCTTCCAGCGCGCGGCGCAGGCCGGCACGGAACTCCTCCTGCTCGGGCGTGAAGCTGAATCGCATGGCATACTCCTCCCGACTTCTCTTGGCGCCATTCTCATCCTTATGCCCGGCCCGACAAGACCATCGCCCATGGAACGTGCGCTCGCCGCGGCGCGTGCAGCCGCTGTGCGGGGGGAAGTCCCGGTCGGCGCGGTGATCGTCGGCCCCGGCGGCACCGTCCTCGCCGAAGCCGGCAATCGCACGGAGGAGGATCGCGACCCTACTGCCCATGCCGAGATGCTGGCGATCCGCCGGGCGGCGGCAGCGCTCGGCGCGCCGCGCCTGGTCGGTTGCGACCTCTACGTCACGCTCGAGCCCTGCCCGATGTGCGCCCAGGCGATCTCGTTCGCCCGCATCCGAAGGCTCTATTGGGGTGCACCCGATCCCAAGGGCGGCGGCGTCGAGCACGGGCCGCGCCTGTTCGACCAGCCGACCTGCCACCACAAGCCGGAGCTTTATCCCGGCCTCGGCGAGCGCGAGGCGGCAGAGCTGCTGAGGGCGTTCTTCAGGGAGCGGCGGTGACTTGCGGCCCGGTCCCTACTCGCGATCCCGCGGCCCCAGATCGCGCTGAACCTCCGCCAGGGCCTGCGGCTCTATCAGCAGACCTTGCCGCTCGTAGCGTTTGCGGGTCCGGCTGAAGCGGACGACGACCGCAGACTTGGCGCTCTTCGCCTTGACGCGGCGCGTCAGCAGCGCGTCGCCCGCCTGCAGGAACTCCAGATCGTCGAGGCCGGCACAGCGCAGGCACGCCGGTCCAGGCTGCTCCATGATCAGCATGCCGCCGCCATTGCCGCACCGATGGCAGGTCCAATCGTTGTTCAAGGGCAGGATCACGACCAGCTCGGGGGCCGTGCTCGCCTTTTCCGCCAGCGCTCGCGCTTCTTCTCCGAAAGGACCTTCGAGACCCAGTGTGTCCTGTAGAGTTTTCTCGATCGTCGGGTCGCCGCTCTGGCTGAAGCGCGAGGTCTGGCGTTGCGGCGTGAGCGCAGCGTACTGGGTCGCGCTGGGAAACAGTCCCTTCGCGGCAGCCCACGACCGGAAGGCCTTCATGGCCTCGGAGATGCGCGGCAGATTGCTCTGGACGACGCGCTCGAGGCACGGCACCCGCCCGAGCCGCCAGAGCTTCACCGCTCCCGGATCGAGCCAGCCCATGCGGACGAGGACATCGATGGCGCTCACATGATTCTGGGCTGCCAGGGAGGCCTCGGCGGCCTCGGCGACGCGGTCGGCGATGGGACGGACGGCGGTTCTTCTCCGGCTCATCGCGACATGATGCGCCGGCCGGCTCCACGCGCAAGGCCGTCGTCATCCGGCGGCCAGCGCCGCCTCGTGCTCCAGGTCTGCCCGGCGCTGTGCCGCCCGCCGTTCGTAGCTCGCCCGGTTCTTGGTTGCGACGAGCGCGTGGGGACTGCCGTGCCGGTCGGTCGCCAGGTCGACGTCGCAGCGGCAGTTTCGGACGTTCGCCTCGACATGGGTCCGGCGCGCCTGGGCGGCCTTCAGATGCCACTGCCGTCGCTTGGGATCGACCAGGAATGCTCCGAGCTCGCGGCAGTCGGGGCATTTGCACTTGATCGGGTCGTCGCGGGCCCAGTCTTGCGGTGCCTCCAGCTCGAGCGCGATGCGCTTGCGCAAATGGTCCTGGCACGCGTGGCGCAACTTCTCGACGGCCGGCCACCCTCTGCACTCGGGCCGGCTGGCCAGGGCGACAGCGGCCGGCACCAGCACGGCGTCGAGCTTGTAGGTCTTGAGCCAGGCCAGCACGTGGTCGACCGCCCGGCGCGCAAGCCCGGGATCGATCAGGCTCGTCGCCGTGACGAGATCGTCGACCAGGTCTGCGGTCACGGGATCGGTACGGCGTTGGGCGAAGAGCCCGGCATCCTCGTCCTGCGCGCGCGGCAGAACGTCGATGAAGGTCGCGGCGATGCGGGCCATGTCGCCGAGCCGGCCTTCCGGCGCCATCACGCGGCGCTTCAGCAGGTCGGCGCATGCTCCGGGGTGCGTCGGCGTGTTGTGCCGGACGATCTGGATCAGCACCTTGCGCGCGCGTTCCGGTGCCAACAGCGCCGCGGCACGTATGATGGCCTCGTTGTCGGATGCCGCGTAGTCACCCTTTGCCGAGCGTGCCGCGAGAAAGGCATCGATGCGGGCGACGGCGCCGAGCCGCGCCAGCGCATCGAGCATCCGGCGCGCATTGGTATCGTCGTCGCTTCGCCACGAGGGCCACGTGCGCATCATGTGCCCGGCAAGCTCGTCGGCCTCCTGCCAGAGCGGCGAGTCGGTTGCCGAAGCGCCGCTCGCCCGCCAGCGGGCCGTCAGGTCCTCGAGATGCGGCAGCGTCACCGCGAGCCCGGCCTGGTTCAGCACGGCGAGCCGGCGGGCGCGTGGCCACAGCACCAGGCCGGCGCGAACGTAGGTGCGGTCGAACGAGGCGCCTTCGTTGCCGGTGGCTTCGTGAAAGTGCTGCTTGTCCGGCGTCAGATCCTCGAAGGCGTCGGGCGGGCAGAGCTCCTCCTCCGAGAAGGGGAGTTCGGCACGCTCCGGTGCGCTACCATCCGGCCGCCGCAGGTGCGACAGGGTCAGGTACCGGTCGATTACTTCCTCGACCTCGAATGCGTCATCGTCGTCGCCACCATCATCATCATCATCGTCCTCGTCATCTCGGTCCCGGCCCCTGCCGCGCCAGCCTCCTCCGCCATAGTCGTCGGCATAGGTGGCGCTGCCGCTTTCCTCGATCGAGACCAGCGCCAGGTGAAGGTCGCACGCCGCTTCCGCGGCCGCGCCGGCGAGCACGGACGCGATCGCGGCATCGCGTCCCTTGAGCCGCTCGAACGACAGCTCGGCCGGCGTATAGGCATGCTCGAGCGGCAGGATCAGCTTGTCCGGCTGCTCGCCCGAGTCGGTCCATTGCCGCAACCGCTCCGTGATCCGTTTCTGCTCGGTTCGATGGTCGGGTGGCTTGGGCAATCGCTTCCGGTCGAGGAAGCGCAGGCTGTAGACCAGCACCACGCGGCTGCCTGTGACGATGGGGCGGACCTCGTGCACGCAGTCGGCATAGAAGGCCGCGAAGCCGATCTCCGACGGCTCTTCGGGGTGATGGTCGAAGACCACCTCGCGGTCGAGATGCCGGACCACCAGCTCGCCACCGCGATGGACCGAGGGCAGCACCAGCACCAGCGTCGCGAACATGCCGGGTACCTTCTCGGTATCGCGGTGGTGGACGAAGAAGGCGCCGGAATCGTAGACGAGGAGCTTGTAGAATTCGGCCGCGACCGACCCGCTCACGCCGAGGCCGAGAGCGACATCGGCGACGAGCTCGTCGAGCGTCTTCTGCCAGCGACGGCCGCCGATCCGGACCCGGGCGGGGTCGATCTGCCACGTTCTGCGGACGTCGCGGTCGACGAGCGTTTCCTCGCCGCGCCCGTAGGGTGCGCTCTCGGCGATCGCGATCAGCTGCTCTACCTGCGCCGGCAGCAACGGATAGGAGAGCCTGCCGACGCCTTCGACATCGATCGCCGGCATGACGATCTCCAGCTGGCCGCCGGCGCAGAAATCACCCGGCCGCTCGACCGTTCGAAGCAGGGTGAGGAGGGCGGTACCGACCGAGGGCATGGCGACTCCGGGCATGCAGAGACGATGCCGACGATAGTCGATACTGACTGTTCGACGCTTCGAGACTTACCCACAGCAGGAAGCCGACGCCTGCAGCGACGGCACGACGTCGCTGTCTTGGCCCCGGGTGCCGGCTGCGCGATCGGGTCCAGGACGAAGACCTGCGCGTCGCGTCGGCTGAGCTCGGCAACAGGATCAAGGAGCTGCGGGCCGGGTCTGGCCGGCTCGACCGGTGGAACGGCAAGACCGGCTTCGACTATCGACAGGCTCGGAGGTCACGCCGCGGCCGCCCATTCGGCGCAGACGACAGGGTCATTCTCGTGGCTCGAACGCCGGCGCTCGGCAACCTGATCCGGAGCGAGACGCGAGAGGGCCCATACCGCCGCGCCGCGCACCAGCGGCGACTGGTCGTCGAGCAGCCGCTCGATCGCCGGCAGGGCCGTCGCCGGCGCGGCGCTGTTGCCCAGCGCATAGGCGACATTGCGCACGAACCGGTCGCGGCCGATGCGCTTGATGGCGGTGCCGGCGAAGCGGCGGCGGAAGGCCGCGTCGTCGAGCGTCGCCAGCTCGGCAAGCGGCGGCGCCGAGAGCGCGGCGCGCGGCGCCAGCGCGGTCTCGCGTGCCTGGTGCGCATACTTGTTCCACGGGCACACCGCCAGGCAGTCGTCGCAGCCATAGATGCGATTGCCGAGCAGGGGCCTCAGCGCGCGGTCGATCGGGCCCTCGTGCTCGATCGTCAGGTAGGAGATGCAGCGCCGCGCATCGAGCCGGTAGGGCGCTGGAAAGGCGCGCGTCGGGCAGATGTCGAGACAGGCCCGGCAGCTGCCGCAATGGTCGGTTTCGGGTGGATCGGCAGGCAGCTCGACCGACAGCAGGATCTCCCCCAGGAACAGCCACGAGCCGAACCGGCGCGACACCAGGTTGGTGTGCTTGCCCTGCCAGCCCTGGCCGGCCGCCTGGGCCATCGGCTTCTCCATCAGGGGGGCGGTGTCGACGAAGACCTTCAGGTTATGGCGGTAGGTGTCCCAGATGAACCGCCCGAGCGCCTTGAGCTTGCTCTTCAGCACCTCGTGATAGTCGCGGCCCTGGGCATAGACGGAGATGGCCGCGCGCTCGCGCGCCTCGAGGACCGTGAGCGGATCGGCTGCGGGCGCGTAGTTGACGGCGAGCGACACCACCGTCCGGGCGTCGCGCCACAGATGTCGCGGGTCGGCGCGGGCCTCGGTGCGCTCGCCAAGCCAACCCATGTCGCCCTGCCACCCGGCGTCGACGAAGGCGGTGAGGCGCTGCAGGCGCAGGCGCCGCGCCTCCTCCGTCGGGATGGCCGGGGCGAAGCCGACGGCGTCGAAGCCCAGGCGCAAGGCCTCGGCGCGAATCGCATCGCGCAGCGCGGCCGGCGTGACCGGGCGCGGCGGGCGTTTGGGTGTCGGCGGTGTCCGCGTCATCCCCGCCCGCGGTACGGCGCCACGCCCTGATCGGGCAGCCACAGGCCCTTGGGCGGCTCGGCGGTCTGCCAGAACACGTCGATCGGCATGCCGCCGCGCGGATACCAGTAGCCGCCGATGCGCAGCCAGCGCGGTGCCAGCTCCTTGGCCAGCCGCTGCCCGATCGACAGCGTGCAGCCCTCGTGAAAGTCGGCATGGTTGCGGAAGCTGCCGAGGAAAAGCTTCAGCGACTTGCTTTCCACCAGCCTGGCCCGCGGCGCGTAGTCGATGACGAGATGGGCGAAGTCGGGCTGGCCGGTCATCGGGCAGAGCGTGGTGAACTCGGGCGCCGCGAAGCGCACGAGATAGAGCGCCCGCGGAATCGGGTTGGGCACCGTCTCGAGCACCGCCTTGTCGGGCGATTCGGGCAGCCTGGCGGGCCGGCCGAGCTGGCGAAGATGTGGGTACTTGGGCATGGCACCATCATAGGCCAAGCGGGCCGTCCTGGCTCACCGCCAAGCACGAGACAGCCACCGGCACGCCGGTCGGCCGGCCTCGCGTGAAGTTGACGGGCCACGCGACCCTGTTGGTAGTCGCGCAAGGCTGCCGATCGCTCTATTGTCGCGCCAGTCCGGGGGGACTGGAGGGTTTCATGGTGTTTCCGAGTCGTCGTGCCGTTCTCACGCTTGCCGCCGTGCTGGCCTTTGCCGCACCGGCCGCCGCGCAACAGACGCTCAGGGTGGCGTTGCATTCGGATCTCAAGATCGTCGATCCGGTGTGGACCACGGCGCTGATCTCCACCCATCACGGCTACATGATCTACGACACGCTTTTCGCGCTCGACGAGAAGCTCGAGGTCAAGCCGCAGATGGTCGACAAGTGGGAGGTCTCGCCCGACAAGCTCACCTGGACCTTCACCCTGCGCGATGGCCTGGAATGGCACGACGGCAAGCCGGTGACGGCGGAGGATTGCGTCGCCTCGATCAAGCGCTGGGGCGCCAAGGATTCGATGGGCCAGAAGCTGATGGGCGTGATCGCCGATCTCTCCGCGCCCGATGCCAGGACCATCAAGATGGTGCTGAAGCAGCCCTACGGGCTGGTGCTGCAGACGCTCGGCAAGTCGAGCTCGAACGTGCCGTTCATGATGCCCAAGGCCATCGCCAGCACCGATCCCAACACCCAGATCACCGAGTCGATCGGCTCGGGCCCGTTCATCTTCAAGAAGGACGAATGGAAGGCGGGCGAGAAGGCGGTCTACGTCAAGAACCCCAAGTACAAGCCGCGCGCCGAGCCGGCCTCGGGCCTGGCCGGCGGCAAGGTCGCCAAGGTCGATCGCGTCGAATGGATGACGATTCCCGACCAGCAGACCCAGGTCAACGCGCTGATCGGCGGCGAGGTCGACCTGGTCGAGATCGTACCGCCTGACCTGCTGCCGCTGCTGGCCAAGGAAAAGAACATCAAGACCACGATCGTCAATCGCGGCGGGCGCCAGTACGCCATGCGCTTCAATACGCTCACCAAGCCGTTCGACAATCCCAAGGTGCGCCAGGCCGTCCTCTATGCGCTGGGGCAGAAGGAGTTCCTCGAGGCCAATGTCGGGAACCCCGAGTTCTTCCGCGAGTGCAAGTCGCTGTTCCCGTGCGGCTCGCCGCTCGAATCGACCAAGGGATGGGAGGACAAGCTCTCGGGCAACGTCGCCAAGGGCAAGGAGCTGCTCGCCGCCTCGGGCTACGACGGCACGCCCGCGGTGCTCCTGCACCAGACCGACACCGCCGGCCACAACAACCTCGCCACCGTGGGCAAGGCCCAGCTCGAGAAGATCGGCCTCAAGGTCGACCTGCAGCCGATGGACTGGCAGACCCTGGTGACGCGGCGCGCCAAGAAGGACCCGATCGACAAGGGCGGCTGGAGCGCGTTCTTCACGTCCTGGGGTGCGCCCGACATCCTGAACCCGGTGTCGGCCGCCTTCCTCAACGCCGCGTGCGACAAGGCGACCTTCGGCTGGCCGTGCGACGAGGCGCTCGAGAAGCTGCGCGATGCCTTCGCCTCGGAGACCGATCCGGCCAAGCAGAAGGCAATCGCCGAGCAGGTTCAGCTGCGTGTGCTCGAGTATCCCACCCACGCCCCGCTCGGCCAGTTCACCACGCCGACGGCGCACCGCACCAACCTCAGTGGCCTCCTGCACACGCCGTCGCTGGCGCTGTGGAACATCGAGAAGAAGTAGTCACTCGCGCCGCAGACCGGTGAGCTCGATGATGCGGCGATACCGGGCCGTGTCGCGTGCGACCTGGTCTGCGATCTCGTGGGCGCTGCCCGGCATCGGCCGCAGGCCGATCGCTTCCAGCTTCTTCGCCATCTCCGGCTTGCGGCCGAGGTCGTTGGCGGCCTCGTTCAGTCGCGCGACGGCGGCGGTCGGCGTGCCCTTGGGCGCGACCAGGACGTTCCAGGTGTAGCCCATGAAGTCGGCGAATCCGGTCTGCTTGGCGACCGTCGGCAGGTCGGGCAGGCCGGGCAGCCGGCCGTTGCCGGCGGCCAGCGCCCGGAGCTTGCTGGCCTTGACCAGGCCCAGCGCGCTCGCCGCGCCGGCGAGGGCGATGTCGACCTCGCCGTTGGCCACCGCGGCGACCGCCTGGCTGTCGCCGGGGAACGGCACGTGGAACAGCTTGATGCCGGCCGGCATCGCGAGGTGCTCGATCATCAGCTGCTGCGGGCCGGCGACGCCGGCCGAGCTGTAGGTGATCTTAGGTGGCACCACCCGGCGTGAACGGCACGACCAGGCGAACGACGCGGTCGGGATAGGATTGCGCCCCGGCTGTACGGCCAAAGGCGAGGGGAAGCGTCGGCGCGAGGGCGAGCGTGGTGCGGCGGGTGATCATGCGCCTCTCCCGTCCGAGACCAGGGCGCTGGCGCGGTCGAGCGCGATCGGCCCATCGGCCAGAAGCAGGATCTCCGCCCCGTCTTGCCAGTCGTCGTTCACCGGCATGGCGAGCGGGTGTGGCGGATCGAGGCGATGCTCGACCACGAAGCGCGACATCACCAGGCGGCGCGCATCGCCGCCCGCCGCTGCGATCCGGCACCCTTCCCAGGCCAGCAGGACCGCCGACAGCACGTTGTAGAGCGCGCTGGTGGCGAGGCGCGCGTGCTTCTCGCGTGCCGGATCGGCGGCGACGTGCCGGGCGAAGTCGATCGTGCGGTCGACGAGGCTTTGCAGGCGCTCGCGGTAGGATGTCGGCAGCCCGTCGGCCTCGCCCAGCAGGCGATGCAGCTCCGCCCGCAGCGCGCCGTCGGCGTGCGCCTTGGCGATCGCCCGGCGCACGACGTCGATGGCGTTGATGACGCTGGTGCCCTCCCAAAACACCGGGATGAACGAGTCGCGCAGCAGGCGGGCATTGACCCAGTCCTCGATCACGCCGTTGCCGCCGCGGATCTCGATCGCCTTGCCGGTCGCCGCCACGTTGTCGCGGTTGCTGCGCATCTTGATCACCGGGGTGACGATGCGCAGCAGCCCGAGAGCGCTGTTCGAGCCTTGCTCGGCGCGGCGCAGCAGGTCGCCGCCGTAGCTCGCGGTCGACAGGGCCTGCTCGGCCGGGATCAGCACCTGGAGGAGCTGCCGCCGCATCAGCGGCTGGTCGAGCGCGGGGCGGCCGAACAGGCGGCGGCTGCGCGCGAAGGCGAGCGATTCGTGCAGCGCCCGCCGCATCGTCGCCGCCGCGCGCATGCCATGCGACAGGCGCGACATGTTCACCTGGTCGAGCAGAATCTCGAGCCCCTGGCGGCGCTCGCCCAGCATGCAGGCGAGCGCGCCTTCGTAGACGATCTCGCCGCTCGCCAGCGACCTGCTACCCATCTTGTCCTTGAGGCGCACGATGCGATAGGCGTTGCGCGTGCCGTCGTCGAGGTCGCGCGGCACGACGAAGGCGGTGAGGCCGGCAGTGCCCGGCGGATCGCCCTCGATGCGCGCCAGCAGCACGGCGACGCCGCAGTCGGCGTTGGAGCAGAACCACTTGTCGCCGTGCAGCCGCCAGTGCGCGCCGTCGGCGACGGCGCGCAGCTCGTTGGCGCCGACGTCCGAGCCGCCTGCCTTCTCGGTCATGAACTGCGCGCCCTGCAGCAGCTCGGCCGGATCGAGCGAGATCATGCGCCGGCCGTATTTCTCGCGCAGCTCGGCCGAGCCGTAGCGCAGCACCAGCATGGCGGCGAGCTCGGTGACGGCGAGCGGGCACATCAGGCCGAACTCGGCCTGCGAGAACAGGTAGTGCAGCGCGAACTTGACGGGCGGCGAGACGCCGGTCGGCCAGCCCAGGATCGGCCGGTGCGGCGCGGCGTGCAGGCCGAGCTCGAAGAAGCCGATGCGCTCCATCTCGCGATACGCCGGATGGTGCTCGATCCATTGCACGTCGCGGCCGAAGCGGTCGCGATGGTGCAGCACCGGCGGATGCTTGTCGGCGAGGGCGGCCCAGCGGTCGAGGTCGCCGCCGGCCAGCGCGCCCAGCCGATCGAGGTGCGGCCAGAAATGCGCCCGCTCCTCGCGCGTGAGGTAGAGCGCCAGCAGGTCGCGAAAGCCCGGATCGGCGCGAAACAGGTTGAGGCCGCGGCTGTCGCCGCCGACGTGATCCGAGCCGCGCGGCGGCGCGGTGAGCACTTGTCCATCCATTCGTGTTGCCTCCCGTCGGCCGAGAGATGGCCGTGGACGCGGTCGGCGACAAACGATTTAATCGGCATGAGATTTGAGTTTTTATCAAAACGCGGCAGCCGATGCGCGACGACTATCCACCTCTGAACGGGCTCAGGAGCTTCGTCGAGGCTGGCCGGGAGTTGAGTTTCTCTCGCGCAGCCGACCGGCTCGGCGTGACGCCCGGCGCGGTCAGCCGCATGGTGCGCAAGCTCGAGCAGCATCTCGGCGTCAGGCTGCTCGACCGGACGGCGCATGGCCTGGTGCTGACCGGGCAGGGCGAGCTCTATTTCCGCGACGTCGTGGGCCCGCTGACGGCCGTGGGCGCGGCGACCCGCCGGCTCGCCGTCGCCCGCAATCCCAGACGCATCGTCGTCGCCTGCTACCCGACCTTCGCGGCGCGCTGGCTGCTGCCGCGCTGGAGCCGCTTCTTCGATCGCCATCCCGAGATCGACGTGCAACTCGCGACGTCGCTCACCGACATCGACTTCGCGCGCGACGACGGCATCGACATCGCCGTCCGCCTGGGGCGCGACGACGAGCTCGGCCAGCCGGTCACGGGGCTCGTGCGCGAGAAGCTGCTGGAGATCGAGACCATGCCGGTCTGTGCGCCCCGGCTGTTCGCGGGGTGCCGGACCGAGATCCGCCGCGTCGAGCGCCTCTCGGGGCAGGTGCTGGTGCATTCCAGGCCGCTGCCCGGCGAGTGGCGATCATGGCTCGCGGCCTATGCCGCTGCCGCGCGCGACGACGATCTCGGGCGCGCATTGCGCGCCGTGGATCCGGCGCGCGGGCCGGACTTCGAGACTCTCAATCTCAGCTTCCAGGCGGCGGCCGAGGGTATCGGCGTCGCCGTCGGCATCGCCGCCTTTGCCGAAAGCGAGCTCGCCGGCGGCACGCTGGTCGCTCCCTTCGCCTTCCGGCGGCGCAGCAACCGCCATTTCCATGTCGTGTCGCGGGCCGGCGGCGCCAATACGCGCGCCGTCGGCCTCTATCGCCGCTGGCTCGCCGAGGAGGCGCGCCGCGTCAGTCGAGCCTGACGCTGATGCCTTCCAGGCCGGGCTTCGACACCGGGAAGCGCTTCATCACCTCGGCATCGTGGCCGGGGATCACCATGTCGACGTGGCCGTCGGCCAGCTTCTGGAGCTTGTCGTAGCCCGCCAGCATGTCGGCCACGGAGAAGACGATCGAGAACAGCTTCCTGTCGCGGATGCCCCAGTAGTAATGGCTGGCGTCGGAGGCCAGCACCAGCCAGCCGTTGCGCGTCATCACCCGCACCGACTGGATGCCCATCGTGTGGCCGCCGATCAGGTGCACCGAGAGGCCGGGCTGGATCTCCTCGTCGCCGTCGTGGAACACCACGCGCTCGCCGTAGACGGCGCGCACGATGCCGACGATGTCCTCGACCTCGAAGGCGTGGCGGAACGTGCCGTGGCACATGTGCCGGCCGGTGGCGAACTGCATCTCCTTGTCCTGCAGGTGGAAGCGCGCCTTGGGGAAGCGGTCCCAGTTGCCGACATGGTCGTAGTGCAGATGGGTGATGACGACGTCCTCGACCGTTTTGGCGTCGATGTCGAGATGGGCGAGCAGGTCGGCCGGGTTGGTCTTGACCTCGCGGCCGCGCTTCTTGCCGATCTGGGCGTTGAAGCCGGTGTCGATGACCACGGGCTTGCCGCCGATCGCGCGGTTGCCGCTCTCGTCGAGCGGGATCGCCACCCAGACGAAGTAATCCATCGGAAAGTCGGCGTCGTGCGGGTCCGGCGTGATCTGCACTTCCCAGGCCTTGCGCGGCAGGTGGGCATATTTGATCGCATGCACCTCATAGATGGGTGTCGAACGCATTAATGTTTCCTTCCCGATGGGTATGGCGCGGGAGGGTAGCAAGAAGGCCGGCCGCCACGCTATAGTGTGCGCATGGCCCTACGGGACTTCCCTGGTCGGCGAATTAGCACCCCGGTTTGCGCTGCAAACCGGACCGTCGCTGTTCGCCTGTCCTCGAGGGAGTCGTTCCATGGCCACTATGCCGTCTACCGCCGCGCCGTCTACCGCCGTCCTGGCGCTCAAGCGTAATCACACCACCGTCCGCTACTGTTTCGAGGCCGACGCCGAGCCCGCCGTGCTGCCGCGCGCGCTCGAGTTGCTCGCCAAGCGCGGCCTCGTGCCGGCCCGCGTCTTCGCCCAGGCCGACGACGATCTCCTGTCGGTCGAGATCGAGGTCGAGGGCCTCGCCACCGACGTCGCCGACCATGTCGGCCGCTGCCTGTCGCAGATCGTGGGGGTGAGGCAGGTGTTTTAGCCGCGTGATCAGTCTGACAAACACCTCACCCTGAGGAGGGCGCGCAGCGCCCGTCTCGAAGGGTGGGGTGAATCGCAGCTGTTGCCCATCCTTCGAGACGCGCCCTTCGGTCGCTCCTCAGGATGAGGATTTCTTCGCTCAGTCTTTCGTCAGCCGCTCGACGACGGAGTCGATATGCAGGCGGGCGACGTCGATCGCGGGGAAGCCGGCATTCTCCTCGGTGAAGATCACCGCGAGGTCGGTGCCGGCGAGCAGGATCGACTCGACGCCGTCGCGGCGCTGCAGGTCGGCCGCGATGCGGCGCAGGCCCGCGGTGTCGTCGTCGTCGCCCCGCTGCGTGTCGAGCAGGCGCTGGTAGGCTTGGCCGACGAAGGCGATCTCGTCGGGCCTGGGCTTCACGATCTCGACGTCGGGCGCGTGCTGCGCCAGCTGGCCCCACAGGCTGCCCTGCATGGTGAAGGTCGTGCCGAACAGCGCCACGCGGCGGAGCCGGCGCGCCTGCAGCTCGGCGCCGATCGTCGCCACGATGTCGATCATCGGCACGGGCGAGCGCGCGACGATGCGGTCGATGCAGATGTGCGGGGTCACGGCAGGAAGCGCCGCTGCCGTCGCGCCGGCGCGCGCCAGGCGCTCGATGAAGGCGAGCAGGTAGTCGGCCAGTGCGTCGAGCTGGCCGGCGCGCACGAAACCCTGGCCCTTGTCGACGTCGGCATGGACGAATACGAGATCGGGCACGACACCCCGCGCTTTGCACTGCGCGGTGATCCGCTCGTAGTAGTCGACCGTGGCGCCGACGCCCAATCCGCCGACGATGCCGACGCATGCCATGATCTGCCTCGCGCTCGCGCCTCAGCCGGGCGGAAAGTTGCGCGCCCACACGGGACGCAGCTCCACCACCTGGTCGGCGCGGCGGGCGATGGCGAACAGGCGCGGCGCCTCGCTCTCGAACCAGCCGCGCTTGGGCCGCCAGCGCGTCATGATGTCGACGTAGATGTCGAGCGCGGAGAAGCGCTCGCCGAGGAACCACGGGTTGCCGGCATGGCCATCGACCTGGCGCCACAGGCGCTGGGCGTAGGCATCGGTGGCGGCGCGGAACGGATCGCGCGCGGCGTCGACCGAGACGAAGCGCGCCGGATCGTCGGCATAGGTGAAGGTCGGGTAAATGTTGGCGACGATGAACACCAGCCAGCGCAGGAACTTCCCGCGCTCGGGCGCCTGCGGCCCCGGCACCAGCGAGTCCTTGCCGGTGATGTCGGCGAGCAGCAGCGTGATCGCCGCGCTCTCGCTCATCACGCTGCCGTCGGGCATCACCAGGGTCGGCACCTGGGCCAGCGGATTGACCTTCTCGAGCTTGGCCCGCGCATCAGGCGAGCGGATGAGGTCGCCCACCGTCTCGAAGGTGAAGGGCAGCCCGTACCAGCTGAGCTGGGCCTCGACGATCGCCGAGCCCCAGCCCTCGCGGCCGTAGAGCCTGTAGGTCATGTCACGCCCTTTGCAGCAGGTCGATCAGGCTGCACGTGTCCCAGCGGTTGCCGCCGCGCGCCTGCACGCGGGCATAGAACTGGTCGACCAGGGCGGCCAGCGGCACCTGCGCCTTGGCGCGGTTGGCCTCGGCGATGGCGATGCCCAGGTCCTTGCGCATCCAGTCGACGGCGAAGCCAAACTCGAACTTGCCCTCGACCATGGCCTTCCAGCGATTCTCCATCTGCCAGCTCTGCGCCGCGCCCTTGGAGATGGCGCTCATCACCTTCTCGATGTCGAGGCCGCTCTTCTGGCCGAGATTGATCGCCTCGGCGAGGCCCTGGACGATGCCGGCGATGCACATCTGGTTCATCATCTTGGTGAGCTGGCCGGTGCCCGGCCCGCCGATCAGGGTGATGGCGCGCGAATAGGCATCGGCCACCGGCTTCGCCTTGTCGAACGGTGCCTGCTCGCCGCCGCACATCACCGTGAGCTGGCCGTTCTCGGCGCCGGCCTGGCCGCCCGACACCGGCGCGTCGATGAAGTCGATGCCGCGCTTCTTGCCCTCGGCATGCAGCTCGCGGGCGATGTCGGCCGACGCGGTCGTGTTGTCGAACAGGATGGTGCCGGCCGCCATGCCGGCGAACGCGCCGTTCTCGCCCGTCACCACCGCGCGCACGTCGTTGTCGTTGCCGACGCAGCAGAACACGATCTCGCGGCCGGCCGCTGCTTCCTTCGGAGTCTTGGCTGCCGTGCCCTTGTGCTTGGCCGTCCACGCCTCGGCCTTGGCGAAGGTCCTGTTGTAGACGACGACGTCATGTCCCTTGGCGGCAAGATGCCCCGCCATCGGAAAGCCCATCACGCCCAGCCCGAGAAATGCCACCTTGGCCATCGTCTTCTCCCGCGAAAATGTTTGCGGGCCGGATCATAGGGCCAATCCGGCACGATGCCAGCGGGGGTACAAAGCGACGCTCTTCATGCTCCCCTCCCCACGCCTTGCGTGGGGAGGTGTCACGCCTGCCCTGAGCGAAGCCGAAGGGTCATACGCGACGGAGGGGTCATGAGCCATGGGACAGGGTCGAGCCTGAGGCTCATGACCCCTCCGTCCGCGAAGACCCTTCGGCTTCGCTCAGGACAGGCGCGGACGCCTCCCCAGCTTCGCTAAAGGCGAAGCTGGGGAGGCGTGAGCATCACTTCACGAAGCTCAGCCCCGGCACGACGCTCCTCAGCCAGTCCTGTGTCCCCGACACGCGCGCGAAGAAGGATTGCGAGCCGTAGGTGTCGCCGGTGCCGTTGGCGTTGACGCCGGCGATCGCCCACAGGCCGCCGGCGAGCAGCCACGCCGAGCCGCCGCTGTCGCCCGAGCCCAGGATGCCGTCGAGGCGGCCGGCACCCTCGTCCTCGCGGCGCAGGGTGACGGCGAGCCAGTTGCCGGCATCGGCCTCCTTGGGCGGCGGCTGGAGGGCATCCATGACCTCGGCCACGATGTTCTCGGCGGCCGCCTTCCCGGGCAGGCCGTCGTACATCGAATCCTCGCCGGCCGAGCCGATGCCGCGGCCGCCGAAGCCCACCATGACGATGCGCTGGCCCTGCTCGCGCCGGCCGCCGTAGAGGCTGGGCGGCAAGCCGCCGTCCTCGATCGGCCCATCGAGGCCCACGATCGCCATGTCGTAGCCGGTGCGCTCGTCGTTGTCCCAGGTGTACAGCGGATGGAACGCGATGCTGGCGCCGTGGCGCACGATGCCGCCCGGCGTGCGGTAGAGATACTCCTCGGCCGAGCCGCCCTGCTCGAACACGTGCGCCGCGGTCAGGATCTGCGCGCGCCCGCCGAGATTGCCGATCCAGGTGCCCGAGGCGGCGCCCCAGGTCTCGCCGTCGTCGTCCGACAGGGCGATCACGCCGGCGAACTGCGGCTGGCTGCCGAGTGCCACATGGGCGCGAAAGCCCGCGCTTTCCCTGTCCGGCCCGCCGCCCTCGGCCTGCCACGTGCTGTCGAGGATGATGACCGCGCCAGCCGGTTGCGCCAGCACGGGCAGCAGCGGCGCGGCAAGGAGGCCGCCGAAGGCGCGACGACGGGACAGTCTCATGGGCGCACCGGGAGGATCAGGCCAGGAGGATCAGGCCAGGAGAATCAGGGTTGCCGCGACGCCCGTCGACAGGGCAGGCAGCGCAAGCGGCCAGGCGCGGCGATAGAGCACCGCATCCGACGTGGCAAGCGCCAGGATGGCGGCGCCCATCGAGACGCGGATCGGCGACAGCATGGTGAGATTGGTGCAGACGCTGTTCTGGATCGCGGCGATCCACGCCGGATCGACGGCGACGGCGCGCGCCAGCGCCGTCACCATCGGCATCAGCATGGCGTTGGCCGCCGCGCCGCCGCCGGTCAGGAAGCCACCGACGCCGGCGAACAGCGGCACCGCGGCGACCGCGTCGCGCCCGGCGGCGGCGCGCAGCGCCTCGGCGATCGCCTGCGCCATGCCGGTGCCGACATAGAACTCGGCCATGACGACGAACAGCAGGGTGACGGCGCACGAGCGCCAGGCGCCGCGCGCCGCCTCGCCCAGCACGCGCGCCAGCGGGGCGCGCGCCAGCACGACGACGACGAGGCCGATCGAGACCAGCCAGAAGCCCGGCGCGTAGAGCGGCGCGAAGGCCGGCTGGTTGTCGAACGGCTTGATCGCCCACAGGGGCTTCAGCAGATCGCGCACGGGCGGCACCAGGCGTGTGGCGCAAAGCGCCACCGTCAGCGCGACATAAGGCGCCTGCGCGCGCAGCGCCGCGACGAGGCGCGCGCCGTCCGGCCGCTCGTCGCGCCAGAAGCGCAGCGCCAGCAGCGCCGCCGTCGAGGCGGCGCCGGCGATCTCGACGTCGCTGTAGAAGTTGAGCAGCCAGATCGAGGCGAGCAGCAGGGCCGTCCACAGGGCATCGTCGAGCTTCTGGACGAACGGCACGGCAACCCCGGCGTCGCGCGCGAAGCGCCAGTAGAGCACCAGGTAGAAGACATGGATCGGCACCTGCAGGACCGCCGAGGCGAGGCCGAGCTGGTTGGGCGTCAGCCCGGCCAGGGTCGCGCCCACCGTCGTGCCGGTGGCGAGCGCGCCCCACGGCACCAGCGACTGGCTGTAGAGGCCGAGCACCAGCGCGGGCAGCCCGCCCAGCCCGAGGCGGCGCAGCGCCGCCAGCGCGATGATGTAGCCGACGCCGAAGCCCGTCACCGCCTCGGCGAACGGCGCCAGCAGGAAGCACACTGACCACAGCCGCCGCGGGTTGACCGGCAGGGTCTCTCCGTTGGCCGCGCTGCCGCGCGCCTGCAGGCAGCGGTGAAAGAACATGCCCGAGGCGATGATCGCGATGACCTGCCACGACAACCAGAGCCCGGCCGACGTCTCGCGCACGAACAGCGCGCCGATCTCGCCGCCGCGCCCGGCGCCGGTCAGCAGCGTCAGGGAGACGGCGAGCGTCGCCGACAGGCCGGCCAGCCCGGCGACCAGCGCGCTCGCCCGGCCCGACGCCAGGAGGCCGATGACGATCAGGAGCGGGAGCAGGGCGAGCAGGGTGGCCATGGGGGGCGCACTCTATCGTGCGATGCGGCGGGATGATCCCGCGAGAGCCACGAGTTTTTTCGATCCTCGCCCGCAACGATCCGTCCCCTCGCGGCCGGTTCGTGGCGGGGTTTTGGTGGCTCCGGGGGCGTTGTCGGGCGGGCCAGATCGCCGCTTGCGCAAAAGGGGTCTTTCCCCTAGAACCCGCGCCGTGCCCCGATAGCTCAGCTGGTAGAGCACGTCATTCGTAATGATGGGGTCGGCGGTTCGATTCCGTCTCGGGGCACCATATTTTTCAACGTTTTTCCCTGTTGCTCGAGTCGCCCTTAATCAGGGGGACACACCGGGGACACAATTGCGCGAGTTTGGGGCGGACGCAGTCTCTTCGAGCTGGTCGCCGCACGATACGAGCAGCGCTCGCTGGCCTCATCACCGAAAACCATGCCCGTTCAGCGAGTGGGGCAGAATTCGTCCGCGAAAGGTGGAGGTAGAGTGTCGCTGGCTTCTCACCTTGATTGTCGCACCGCAACCCGCCGCGCGCTTGCCCTTTGGATCGTTGGGCGGCCCCTGCATCTGTTGCTGGTGCGCTAAAGCAACAAATGGCAGGCTTGGCATTTGGGGGGTATCTCTGCCTTGCACCTGCTGAAGCTGCTAGTTCTTCTTGCGTGCTGCGCAGGTGGCGCATGTGCTGACGCAACAGCCGATGGGGCCACTGCCAGCAACGCCGCCGCCGCGTACAAGAGTGGCGACTATGCGACGGCCTTTCGTCTCCGGAGCGCGCTGGCGGAGCGGGGCGACGCCGCCGCCCAGGTAAGCCTCGGCTACATGTACCACAACGGCCAAGGCGTGCCGCAGGACTATGCTAAAGCGATGTCGTGGTATCGAAGGGCCGCCGACCAGGGCAACGCCGCTGCCCACGGCGCCATTGGCTATATGTACGCCAAGGGTGACGGCGTCCCGCTGAACTATGCGGCAGCGGCGTCGTGGTATGGAAAATCTGCCACGATGGGTAATGCCATTGCCCAGGACAACCTCGGTGTCATGTACGCCAAGGGCCAGGGCGTGCCGCAGGACTATACAGCAGCGGCGTTTTGGTACCGGAAGGCCGCCGCTCAAAGCTCAGACGGAGCCCGAACGCTCGCCCAGAAGAACCTCCAAGCACTCCTGAATAGAGCACCTGCTACAGCTTTGAGCCCGGCGCTCCCGCAGCAGAGCAGCGCGACCGAAGCAGCGAACCTGCAGGGGCAGTGGCGTATGGATGTACCGGCGGACGCGACCTACGCTGGTATCGTGCTGATCGATTCTCAGTATCGGGCGACTCTCGATGCCTCATGGTTTCGCGAAGGTCGACCTGGCAGCGCCAAGGCTCTGGGATACGTCCAAGTCGATCTTCCCAAAGTCGAAATTATTTTGACTAATCGCTCTAAGGTTGAACGCATCGTCTGCAAACAACAGACAGTGGACCAGATGACCTGCCGCACTGTGCTTTCGGACGGAGAGATCAGTGTGCCGTCGGCCATGACGCGCGTGGGCCCAGGGCCCAAAAACCTCATGGCCCCCTCTTAGCGATTTTTCGCGCGAGGGTAGAGCGTCCATCGGTCCAGTCCCTGCCTATGCTCTGGATCTGCGAGGCCAGGGGGCGTCGCAGTAGCCGCGCGGCAGAGACAACGAATGCGGCATCATTGGCCGCATTGTAGGCAGCCAGCCGCGCGGCCATTCGCCCGTAAGTCCGCCAGCGCATCCACTTCGGCTGTAACGACAGCCCGGAACTCATGGAACGTGGCGTGACAATGGCCGGCGGCATCGTCGGTAACGGATGAGCGCGACGCCGGTCCCCGTGTCGGATCCTGACCGCTACTGCCGGCGGCTCTGCGATCTAACGCGATTCCGGCTGGAGCGTGTCGACCTGCTGTTCGACCGTGCCAACGACAATAAGTCGCCAGCGCCACCGGCGACGCTGCCCCTAGCTGCGCTTGCCTCAGGCAGAGGACTATCACTGCGGACTTTCTCGTCCGCAACCTGCTCGCCGTCCCGTCGAGGGATACCGTGCATTTCAGGGATACTGCAGCCTTTGGATCATCGCGTTGATACGATCGCGATTGATCTTGAGTTGATTCGTTGTGTTGTCGATCATCTTCTTGAGCTCATTTACCTGGCCGACATCGCAACCAGAGGCCCGGTATTCCAGTAGCTGCTGCAGGAATGATTGCGCCACGGGATCGAACGCTCTCATCGCATCATACCAGTCCTGCGCATCGCGGCGGCGGATGCTCATCACATTTCGCCCATCTGCGTATGATGCTATGCGGTCCATGACTGCGTTCACAAGGGCGCTTTTCTCATTGTAGATGTAGAAGTCGTCGGAGATCTTCTGATATTTCGGCCGACAGAGTTCAGGTGGCATTTGTGCTTGGGCATTCGCTACAAGACCGATGGCTACGACTGCACCCAACAGTAGATTCTTCATGGCATATCCTCTCATTCTCCAGCAGATTCTGCCGGCTGATACCGATGTCCATAGAAGTAGTTAGCCAGCCTTGTGCTGCGTGAAGCCCTTCGCGCGCAGCAGCGTGTCGTATTCCTCGCGTGTCACGGGCAGCTGCGCCAGCGCCAGGGCGCCCATGACGGTGCCGTCGTCGGCCAAGTCGAAGTAGTGTCCAGGATCCCGCTCCGCGTCGTGCGCCTTGCCCGCGCCCTTCGATCGGTCGAGCTCGCGACCCAACACAGCGATCTCAGCCGCCGCCTCTGGCGTGTGGATGAATTCCGGCACTGTGTCGGGCAGCTTCTCGATGGCGATGCCGCTGATCCATTCGTGGCCGGTAGCGCCCACGCCAAGCATTCACCCGCAGTGCACAATAGGGTGACCGCTATGCAGGCACCGTCCAATTTTCCGATCATCTCAGCTCTGTGCCCGCGCCTTGTTCTTCTGTGGTAAGAATATCATCGAGTGCCCTTGGCAGATCGGCAAGGCGCGATACAACGGTGCAACCAAACCGCTTTGCGACTGGCTTCGCAAGGTTGGCAAAGTATTTGTCGCTCCGCCAGACGGTGCAGTGAGGAATGTATAGGGCATGGAAGAAGTCTACGATGTCGCTGTCCAGCAGTTTGCGCCTCATCGGAGATGAGTCGATCACGGCAGTGAAATAGGGCGTCAGGAGGTCCTCCCAGAGTTTGGCGTTGCGGAGTGAGGGCACGTCCTCCTCGTAGTGACTGCTCTCGGTGTATGCCTTGGAAATCCCACGGACTGCCCGGTGATGTTTCGTTGCCCTAACCGCCACGAGCAACAAGCCCGCAGCGCAGTCTCGAATCATCTGCTGCAATGCCTTGCAACTTTCCGGATCGTCCGGAATTCGGATCCTGTCTGCCACCTCTCGAAGCTGTGTTAGGCCCTTGATCATCGTCGTCTTGAGCGTATCGAGATGGCTGTTCATGAAGCGCAAGGAAGACATATGTTCATGCGCTAGGATGAGTTTGGTTGGACTTCCGATAAGCCTGAAGAAGCGCTCGTAGGCAACATCCGTTCGCGATTTTCCCAACAGCATACTGACAAACATGGCCACTAATTCGGTGCCGACGATTATCGGGTAGATGTCCGATTCCTCCACGATGCGCTGCGCCGTGCCTCTATCGACCGAAATGCGAGCCGTATTCCTTCGCTCCTTGCGGTTTAGCGGTCTGCCCAATTTTCTGCGAACAAGCTTCTCCAGTTCAATGGCCACTCCCTGCTCAAGGCCTGCGAACATCTCTTCTGCCGGGGGTAACTCCATTCGAAGCCACTGGCCGCCGAAAACCACCTGCTCTTGCGACACCCTGTCGAACTGTGTCGCGTGGCCGCGCCGTTCAGCCGCTTCCGCAATGTCATAACCCAGCATCCAGAACAGGCTAGGAAAGGCGTTGCCGCCACAAAGCTCCTCGACAAGCGCAGCTTTGCGTCGAGCGATTTCTAGGCTCTCTGGACTTAGTTGAAGCACTTCACTGATGACCATGTAGGAAGAGCAGAACCGAAACGTCCCATTCTCCGCGAACTTGCGCAAAGCATGGTAAACCGGGAGCAGGTCCTCTTTTCCTCTACCGTTGATGGCATCTGCAATGTTCGAATAGTCCTGTGCGTCCAGGTAGACAATTTTGGAGTGCATGGAGGTAGCAAGATCGTCATGGAGAAGGTGGGCGCAGCTGAGCTCTGCTCCACTATGAAACAGCGCTAACGTTGCGCCGGAGGAAGCCGATCCGTCCAGCCAAAAGAAAGCCCGGCCGCTGGTGTGCGGGCCGGGCTGTATCCACGGTGCTTCGCTTGGGGTTACGTGGTGGGGCCCCCCCCCGTTCGCCTTGCGCCACCTGGGCGACAGCGGCTCGATCTCGCCGCCCCAGTGGTCAGCCGTGTATGCGGCACTCCCGATGGCGAAGGTTGCCTGATGGATCTGCGCCACCACCGCCTTGATCTTCTCGAGCGGCGTGAGGGCGTCGCTGAGCTTCCTCGCGCTCGATGAAGTGCACGAGCATCTCGGTCATTGCAACGATGCAATGTCGAGTGCCCTAGATCTCGGCCACCATGTTGCGGATCGTCGGGCCGGCATCCTTTCGTGATCTTGGCATCGCCCGGGATCTGCCATGAAGCGGGCTCGCGTCACGGCCTTCCGTCGCGCGGCCGGCGACAGTGCGATGTGTGGGGGCACTCGCGCTGGCACCTCGCCGGTCAGGCCAGTCGCGCGACGAACGGCGACCGTGCCCTCTTCCAGATCGTCGAGAGACCTGCTGAGCTCGCCGGCAGTCGCGCGATATACTCGACCTGCGGCCATTTCCGCTCGATCTCTGCGTCGATCTGGTCGCGGTGTGGATCGAGACAGTGGATGGCGAAGACTTCCAGAATGCCGGCCAGGCGCTCCATATCGGAGCAAATAACGCTGGCCGTGCTCCATGTGGCGTCGACCTTCTCGACGACGGCGCCGCGCTGCGTCTTGCGGCCGACAGGGCTGGGCGGCGAAGACAGCTTCGTCGCTCTGGAGGTCTGGCGGGTTCATCGGCCTGTGCGAGGCCCGGTCCACGGATACAAGTGTTCGCTGGCGTTTGTCGTTCGCGGTGTTGGCGCGGCTGGCGCGGCGCGACGTGAATCCGTGCATGGCGACGTGGGTGTTCTGGTGACTGCCGGCGTGCTCGACAGGACCGAGGACGGCGTCGAGTTTCCCTATAACGTGGTCCATGTCGACTTCACTTTGGGGAAGGCGGCCTGAGCGCTCGTCGACGGTCCTTCGCGCCCCTGGTCGCGCCGGCCCCTTGCGTAGTCCATGGGTAGCCACATGAGCAAGCCCAGCTCCGGTCGGGCTTATCTCAGGCGCTCACGAGTCATCGTTGCGGAGTTCCGTCTCGACCAGCTCCGAGCGCCGGATGACCGCTTCACTCGGTGTTGCTGTGCCGGCTGCCCGCCGGGGGATACGGGACTTCACCCAGGCAACCCGGCTGGCGTGATGCTTGTGAGGCATGCGGCAGCCACCGCGGCCGACCGGCACCCTGCCCCCTGAATCGAGCTTGTTCCGTGGCCGAGGTCATGCCGAACCGCGTTCTATCGGGCGCGGGGTGCATGAGAAGCGCCCGCCGCGCACATTGCCCGGCCGCAAGGTCGCGCTGGTGTAAGTCGTTGGTAGCTGTCACATAGTCGAATTCACGGGAGAGAGTTCGAATTCGAAGGGGTCTGCGATGGCATGGTACACGGGCAAGACGTTTCGCGGGGTCGACTACAATCCGACCTGGCCGACCTGGACCCAGGGTCCCGGTGAAAACAACGTCGATCTGAGAAAGCAGACGTTCGATTCCGACATGTTCAACGACGCCTTCGCCTCGCTGTGGGGCAAGGAGTTCCAGACGCCGCCGACGGGCCACGCATCCTTCAGCGTGCCGATCCAGAACCCCGTCTACCGCGATGACCTTGGGACGATCGCCAAGGATGGTTTCAACCTGGTGCGAATCTACAACTGGGACGTCGCCCGCGGCACCCCGTCCGGAGGGGACCAGAACAAGGGGCTCGATCACGCCAACTTCCTGACCTATGCCAAGTCGCTCGGCCTCACGGTCGTGGTGGGTCTGCCCGATTTCATGCTGACCAACGGTCAGTTCGCCTGGAATCACCGGATGCCCGACAGCACCTACTCGTTCGGCTCGGCGACGTCCGACATCCAGGCCGACTTCAAGCAGTTCATCGCCAGCATCACCGATCCCGCGACGGGCAAGATCTTCACCAACGTCCACATCAGCGTGGGCAACGAGGGCGATATCGGCGAAGGCGGCATCTTCATCAAGGATAATCCCGGCGCCAGCACCAACGCCTCGGAGTTCATCGCCCGCATCAACTGGTGGATCCACAACCTGCACCAGCAGATCAACGGCGAAGGCCCGACAGGCCCCGACGGCCTTCCCGTCGTCAACGGCGCGAACGGTGCGATCGTGCCGATCACCTCGACCTTCGCCCATGGCGACGCGGGCAACGGCGGCGTGAACGGGGCCTGGATGAACTGGGTGGTCTCGGGGGTCCAGGCGGGGCAGCCCAGCCCCAATGGCTGGCAGCCCAACGGCCAGACCTTCACCTCGACCGTGACTGGCCTCGCCGCCGTCGACCCGAACTACGCGAGCTTCTACTACAACAGCTTCAACATCGGCCAGGCGCCGCAGACGGCGCCTTACGACAACCACATCACCGAGTGGCTGATCAAGTACGACGCCGCCCAGACGCCGTGGCCGGGCAGCGGCGTCGCCGGCGTTCCGCTGATGCTGATGGAGGTGTTCAACGCCAACCGCAACAGCCCAGGCTGGGGAAATCCGACGAACCAGGCCTTGTCTGCCGTCAACGAGGCCAAGTCGATCGAGAAGTATCTCGCCCTCAACAAGGCCGGCACGCCGGGCAGCACGACCAACCTGATGGGCTACAACTATTTCGAGTTCAACGACGAGCCGGCGTCGGGCAAGTTTGTCGGGCTCTATCAGTACAGCGACGCTCACCAGGACGCCCAGACCGGAACCAGCGGCATCTTCTACATTGGCCGCGGCGGCTTCGAGAACTTCACCTTCCCGGTCCATACGCTCGTGCCGACGCCGGGCCCGAACGGCCAGGGCACGCTGGCGGGGGCCTGGGCTGCCACCTTCCCGGACTTCCTGAACTCGCACAACGATGCCTTCGTGGTCCTGCAGGGCAGCTCGCTGGGCGAGGGGCCGAGCTTCTCGGTGGCCGCCGCTGCCGCGCCGTTCGGCGTGTTGACCAACGACGTGTCCGAGCTGCCCGCAGCGGTAGCGCTGCGGTCGGCGGCGGTGCACGGCGAGCTGGAGCTCGGTGAGCTGGGCGGGGTTTCCTACACGGCGGGCCCCGGATTCAGCGGCATCGACAAGTTCAGCTACTTTGCCTTCGGCGAGTACGGGGCGGCAGACCACTCGGGCGTTGCGATTCACGTCGTGCCCGTCAACGTCGGCGCGACGTCGACGTCGTTGAACCTGCTGTCGGTCACGCCCGCCGAGCTGGTGGCCGCGACCTATGCCGCCTACTTCGGCCGCGCCGCCGATGCGAAGGGATACGAGTTCTGGCTCGGCCATTTCAACAAGCTCCTGCCGACCCAGGGCGTCGCGGCCGCGCTCACCAACGTCGCGCACTCGTTCGGCACCAGCGACGAGGCCAAGGCGCTCTACCCGTTCCTGGCCAACCCGGGCGGCTCGAGCGACGCGCAGATCGCCGCGTTCGTGGACAGCGTCTTCGGCAACCTTTTCGCCCGCTCGACCGACGCCGCCGGATCGGACTACTGGGTGGGGCAGATCAAGCAGGCAGTGCAGGCCGGCGGCCAGTCAATCGACCTGGTGCTGGTCAACATCATGAGCGGTACGCAGGAGACCGCGGCGACCAAGGACATCACGACGATGATGAGCCGGGTGGCCGTGAGCATGGAGTACGTCTACCAGCAGGAGCTCCATGGAACCGTATGGGCAGGCGCGAGCGACGTCGCTGCGGCGACGACGCTGCTCCATAGCGTGAACTCCGATCCGGACAGCCTGCTGATCGGCGTCAGGACCGCCCAGGAGCTGATCATCAATCATCCTTGATCGCCGATCGAGGAAGGTGCTGGCCTGCGTGCTCGATGCACGCCTGACCGCAGAGGCGCGCGCCCCGGAACGCGCCTCTGCGGCTGCATCGCCGGATGCGGCCCGGCGCCGCCTGCAACGGCCAGCCCAATATGGGCTCGGGCACATCGGAACGAGATGCCGTCAGCGCATTCCCACGGGTGATCCGCCGTCGACGACGACGGTCTGCCCGGTCACGCTATCGGCTTGGCACCAGGCGACGGCGAGCCGAGCGATGTCGGCGGCACTGCCGGTTCGCCCGAGGACGGTCTGGGTGCGGGCCGTCTGCTTCACTTCCTCCGGCAGTCGCTCGGCCATGCGCGTTCCTTCGACCAATCCCGGTGCAATGCAGTTCACGCTCACATCCGGTGCCAGGGCGACGGCCAGGCAGTGCGTGAGATGGATCAGCGCCGACTTGCTCGCAGCATAGGCGATGCTGCTGCCGCTGGGCGCCAGCCCGGCGAGCGAGGCGATGTTGACGATGCGCCCCGCGCCGTGCCGGCGCAGCTCGGCGGCGAAGGCGCGGCAGAGCAGAAAGGGGCCGCGCAGGTTGGTCTCGAGCACCCTGTCCCAGATGTCGGCGGTCAGCGTGTCGAGATCGCGGAACGGGATGCCGATGTTCCACGCCGCATTGTTGACCAGGATGTCGAGCCGCCCGAAACGCGCGAGCACGGCGCCGGCGCAGCGCTCGATCGAGGCCGGGTCACGCTGGTCGAGCAGGAAGGCGTGCCCTTGCCGGCCGATCCGGCGCACTGCCTCTACCGCGGCGTCGGCGCGAGGAACGTTGCCGACGTAGGAGATCGCGACATCCGCGCCGGCAGCGGCAAGAGCCTCCGCGATCGCCCTGCCGATGTCGCCCGAGCCCCCGGTGACAAGCGCGACTTTTCCCGACACATCCACGGCACCCTCCTACGACCAGCCCCACGGAACGTTGTCCAACTGCGGCGCGAAGATGTAGCGGAACGTCGTGACGCCCTTCTGCGCGTTGCTCGGGGTGGCCCAGCCGACCCCGAGCGAGCTGATCGGGCCCTGGGTGATGGTCTGCGTGCTCTCCCTGTAGTGCATCTCCTCGCCGCCGTACCATCCCCACTCGCAGATCTTGACCCGAGCGCTCGAGCCGCTGGGGTGCCACTCCTCGATCAGCCCGACATGCTCGTAGGGCGCCTGCTGGCAATGCGTGACGATGGCGTCGCCCTGGCGGACCTCGCCGATGCTGGTCCGGCGGCGCGCAGGCGAGGCATAGACCGAGATGTGGGCATCGGGATTGCCGCCATAGAAGTTGCCGACCAGGCAGTTGCAATCCAGCGTCATGAAATCGCGGGCGTACTCCTGCACCGTCATCCGCGCCGGCAGCCTGCCGTTGACATCGCGCCCGGTGCCGATCCGGCCCACGGCGAGCGCCAGCCGCAGGGCATCGGTGATCTCGTCGGGGCTGCCCTTGCCGACGAAGGCGCGAACCAGGCTGTCTGCAAGGAACTCCTCCAGGCGTGAGATCTGGGCGAGCGGCTTCTCGGAAAAGTAGAACATCGGACCGCAGGGGGTATGGGCGTTGTCGTGATGCGCCTTGCGCAACGCGTCGCGGAACACCGCATACTCCCGCTGGATGGCGGCGCCGGCGCCGGCCTTGCCGTTGCGCAGGTTCCAGCCCGAGCCGTAGCCGGTGAGCCCGCAGTTCAGCCGTGAACCGTCGAGCGGGCTGGGAATCGCGAGATAGGTGTAGCGATCGAGATACTGTTTCGGCGTCATCTCCAGGCCTCCGCGGAGTGGGCGCTTGCGCCAATGCTCGCAAGCGCAGGCAAGACCCTGACGCGACAATCTGGAGAAGTGGCGGCCGTTTGGTGAGATGATTGTGTCGGGGCACGATACGCGACGCTGCAGTCGCTTCCCTGGCCTCCGTCATTGTAGAGTGCCGGCCTCTGACGGAAGGGGGCCGGGGACGTGCGTGAGGAGCTGGTATTCGTGGGCGTCTGCGACATAGCAGGCCATGTGCGCGGCAAGGGGTTTCCCCTGTCGGAGCTGCCGTCGCGGCGGCACAAGGGCGTGGGCTGGACGCACTCCAACCTGATGCAGTCGGCCTTCGGCACCATCTTCGAATCGCCGTTCGGCACCGCGGGCGACCTGATGATCGTGCCCGACCCGGCCGCCGAGGTGCGGGTCGCCTTCGACGCCGACACCGCCGTCGAGCACTTCTTTCTCGGCGACCTCCGCAACACCGACGGCTCGCCCTGGGAATGCTGCCCGCGCGACTTCGCGCGCCGCGGCCTGGCGGCGCTGGGCAAGGCCGCCGGGGTCTCCCTGCTCTCGGCGTTCGAGCAGGAGTTCGTCTATACCGGTGCCGCCGATCTGCCGGCGCACGCCTACAGCCTCGCCGCGTGGCGCGGCCAGGGCACGTTCGGCGAGACCCTGGTGGCGGCGCTGCGCGCCGCCGGCCTGTCGCCCGACAGCTTCCTGCCCGAGTACGGCGAGCGGCAGTTCGAGATGACGGTGGCGCCGGCCGCCGGCATCGCCGCCGCCGACCAGGCGGTGATCGCCCGCGAGATGGCGCGCAGTGCTGCCGTCCGGCACGGCCATCGCGCGGTCTTCTCGCCCGTGCTGACCGCCGACGGCCTGGGTAACGGCGTCCATGTCCACATGAGCCTGCGCGACGCGGCCGGCGCGCCGGCGTCGTACGCGCCGGGCGAGCCGATGGGGCTGAGCCCGCTGATGCGCCGCTTCTGCGCCGGCATCCTCGAGCACCTTCCGGCGATCGTGGCGCTCACCGCGCCCTCGCCGGTGTCCTACCTGCGGCTCAGGCCCAATCGCTGGGCCCCGACCGCCATCGACATCGTGCAGCAGGATCGCGGCGCTTCGCTGCGCGTATGCCCGGTCTTCCTCCCCGGCGAGGCGTCGGACGTCGCGCGCCAGTTCAACGTCGAGTTCCGCACCGCCGACGCCGCGGCCAGCCCCTACATGGTCCTGGGTGCGCTGGCTTTCGCCGGTGCCGACGGCATTGCGCGCAAGCTCGACCTGCCCTCGCCGGAGGGGCGCCGTCCTCTGGCCACGTCACTCGCCGAGGCGCTCGACCTGCTGGCCGGCAGCACGGCGGCGCGCGGCTGGCTGGGCCCGGTCTTCCTCGACACCTACCTGCAGCACAAGCGGGCCGAGCTGGCCCACGTGAAGGACCTCTCGCTCCCGGAACTCTGCGCCCGCTACGCCGCCGTCTACTGAGCGCCGGCGAGCGCCCTCGGACCGTCCGCCAGGGCTATCGCATCTGCCATCGTCTCCGTCGTCCCGAGCGGAGCCGAGCGTAGCGAGGCGGGGTCGAGGGACCTGTCACTATCGACGGCACAGCAAGACGGGTCCCTCCACTGCGCCACCCTTCGGCTTCGCTCAGGGCAGGCGCTACGCTCGGCTCCGGCCGGGACGACGGAGTCCGATGCGATAGCCGGTGCGAAGCCTCGCCGGCGCTACTCGGCCGCCCGTCGCACCGCAGGGTCCACCGTGCCCAGGGCCTGCAGCGCGCGATGAATCGCGGCCTGCTGTGCCGGCGAGGCGGCCGGCATCGGCGCCCGCGGCGAGGTCGGCGGCAGCCCCTGCAGCATCTGCGCGTGGCGCGTGCAGGCCGGCAGGTTGTCGGCCAGGATGGCGTTCCACAACGCCAGCAGCTTCCTGTGCAGCCCGAGCGCCTTCTTGTGATCGCCGGCGCGGACGGCATCCCACAGCGCGACCGAGGCATGCGGCGCCGCCGTCAGGATGGCGGCGATCGAGCCCGCGGCGCCCAGCGTGTAGGAGGGATACATGAGCGCATCGACGGCGCTGTAGATCAGCTTGTCCGGCGCCATCTCCATGAGATCGGCGAACAGCTTCAGGTCGCCGGCGCTCTGCTTGACGCCGATCACCATCGGCACCTCGGTCATGATCCGCGTCAGCAGCGCCGGCGAGAGGTAGGTCCACGGCACGACGTTGTAGATGATGACGGGCAGCCCGGTCTCGTCGACGATGCTGCGGAAGTGCCTGACCATCGCCTCGTCGTCGGGCTTGAAGAGATAGTGCACCGGCGTCACCTGCAGCGCGGCGACATTCAGGTCGCGCACCAGCTTGCCGCGCCGGATGGCATCGCGGGTCGAATCGACGATGATTCCTGCGATCACCGGCAGGCGTCCCCTGGCCGCCTCGACGGTCGCGGCGATCAGGTCGCGAAACTCCTCGTGATCGAGCGTATGACCCTCGCCCGTCGAGCCGCCCGCGGCGACGCCGTGCACGCCCGCGCCGCAGAGCCAGTCGAGCTGGGCGCCGACCAGCCCGAGATCGATCTCGCCGTCCTCGCGGAAGGGCGTGGTCATCGGCGGGATGACGCCACGGGGATACTCGGTCACGCTGGCCTCCTGGGTTGCTGTCCCGGTATTTGGGATAGGCTCCCGGACCCTGTCAAGCGCCCGCCGCAGGCCCGATCGCGGTCGCGTGCTTGATCGGCCGCGGCCGTGCCTGTATGCGACCCGGCCATGCGGGCACCGGGAAAAGGCGGGAAGGCGATGGCTGCCGGGCCGGGCCGGGGGCGCCAATCGGAAGAGGCGCTGAAGTCGCTGCAGAAGGTCGTCTCGATCCTCGAGGCCTTCTCGACGACCCGGCGGTCCCTGTCGCTGGCGGAGATCTCGGCGGCGACCGGCTTCCCGCGCAGCACGGCCCATCGCTTCGCCGCCTCGATGCGCGAACTCGGGCTGCTCGACCAGGACCGCCGGCGCGATCAGTACCGGCTCGGCCTCAAGCTGCTCGAGCTCGGCAACGTCGTCCTGGCGAACATGGACCTGCACCGCGAGGCGCGCCCCCAGGTCGACGCGCTCAGTCGCATCACCGGCCATCTCGTGCATCTCGCCGCCTTCGACGGGCGCCACGCCATCGTGATCCACCGCGTCGATCCGACGCCGGATGGCGGCACGCCGCTCACGCTGATCGAGACGGCCCCGGTCCATTGCACCAGCGTCGGCAAGGCGATCCTGGCGTTCCAGGTACCCTCGGTGATCGATGCGATCGTCGCCGGGGGCTTGAAGCGCTACACCGGGGCGACGATCACCGACGGCCGCCGGCTGCGCGCCGAGCTGAAGCGGATTCGCCAGCGCGGCTTTGCGGTGGACGAGGGCGAGCACCAGCCGGGAATTCGCTGCATCGGCGCGCCGATCCGCGAGCAGTCGGGACGCGTGGTCGCCGGGCTGAGCGTGAGCGGCCCGGCACGCGGCATGCCCAAGGACCAGATCGAGGAACTGGCCAGGATCGTCGTGCATCACGCCGACCTGATCTCGGCGAGACTGTAGCGCTGTCCGTCAGGGCAGGGCGACCTTCACGAGCCTGCCGCCGCGCACGTCGACCCGCTGCATCATCGAGCCGCCTTCGACCTGGGCCGGGCCCTGCCACTTGACGCTGCTGGTGACGTACCAGACGCCGTCGGGAACGCGTGCGAAGGAGAAGCTGCCTGCGGCGTCGCAGCGCGTGGAGCGCAGGCTCGAGACATAGAGCGGATCGTCGTGCTCGAACTTCACCGGCCCGAGGCTGGCGGCGCGCGTGCCCCTGGTCGTGTTGCCGAAGATCGCCGCCATCCTCGCCCGCGCATAGGCGCTGTCGGGAATCAGGTTCGCCGACTGTCCCTCGCAGGTGTGGCTCGTGCCGCCGGCCTTCACGATCGCGGTGCCGCTCACCGAGTTCGTGCCGGGCTTGCGGGCCCAGTCGATCTCGGCGGGGGCGATCGGCGTGGAGAGCGCCGAGCCCTGCGGCGTCGACAGCGCGCCGAGCTGGGCGCATCCACCGACGGCAAGGGCAGTTCCCAGGATCACCGTCCAGGGCCATCCAGCAGGCTTCATGCGCGAGGCATCCTTCCCTTGCAGGAGGGTAGACAGAAACCCAGGCATAGGGCTGTGTTCAAGCGGTGGCCTGGGACACCGTCCTCGACGGCTGCCGGGCGCGGCGGCGCGACGGAAGCTCATGCTCCTCTGGACCGCGGGCGTCTCGCCCGCTCATGCTGGTGAATCATAAGCGGGCGAGACGCCCGCCGTCCAGAAGAGGGGAGAGGCGACGGTGCGCAACAGGCTGATCTTCGACACCGATGGCGGCGTGGACGACGCCCAGGCGTTGCTGCTGCTGATCGGCAACGGCCGGCCGCCCGATGCCATCACCACGGTGTTCGGCAATGTCGACGTCGATACAGCGACCAACAACGTGCTGGCGATCCTGGCCGTGGCGGGGGCGGCGATCGAGGTCCACAAGGGGGCGGCCGAGGCGCTGGAGCAGGAGCTGATCCATGCGCGGCATGTCCATGGCGAGGACGGGCTGGGCGGCGCACCGCGCCCGCCGACCGTCGCCGACATCGCGGGCTTCGATGCCGTGGGCTTCCTGGTGGCGACGCTCGGCGAGGCGGCAACCACCGGCGCGGCCGTCGACCTGCTGATGGTGGGGCCGCTCACCAATCTCGCCCTGGCGCTGCAGGCGGCGCCCGGGATCGCGCGGGGCATCGGCCAGCTCACCATCATGGGCGGCACGCTGCACGGCCGCGGCAACCACACGCCGGCCGCCGAGTTCAACGTCTATGCCGATCCCGAGTCGGCGGCGATCGTGCTCGCCGCCGACATCCCCACCGTCGTGGTGCCGTGGGAGCCCTGCAAGACGCACTTTCTTACCGGGCCACAGACGGATGCGCTGTTCGCCGCCGTGCCCGACAACCCCTACAAGGCGTTCGCGCTGGCGCTCGCCGCCCATTCGCGCAAGACGCCGGCCGGGCGCGACAGAGTCGACTGCCTGTGCTTCGTCGATCCGCTGGCTGCGGCGGTCGTCGTCGAGCCGGGCATCGTGACGCGCTCCCTGCGCGCTTCGGTCGACGTCGCGCTGGCGCCCGGCATCACCCGCGGCATGACCGTGGTCGATCCGTCGGGCCGGCTCGGCACGCCGATGGTGACCCTGGTCGAGGAGGCCGACATCGATCGCCTCGCGGTGCTCTATGCGAGGTCGATCGGCGGGACGTGACGACGCGCGCGAGCGTGTGATGAAACAGCATTCGTCTCCGGCCGGGCCACCCGTGCCCACGCGTGCGACGAAACCGGCCGGTCGTCGCTACTGAAAGAGCCGTCTGGCGCCGTGCCCACGCGCGCGAGCGTGATACTCGAACGTGGCCCAGCCGTTCATGACGTAGGCCATCTGGACCGACGAGGCTCCTGTCCGACCGCCTTACAGGACGCCGGCATAGTGCGCCGCGCCACCGTCGATCGTGACGACCGTGCCGGCGATGTGCGATGCCCGGTCGGAAGCGAGGAAGGCGACGAGATCGGCGCACTGCTCGGGCGTGCCGACCGGCGGCGCGGTGGGGATCAGCTCCTGCCAGCGTGCGGCATCGCCGAGCTTGGCCGCGGCGGTGGCGCGCAGCATCGTCTCCATGCGCTCGGTGCGGATGAGGCCGGGATTGCAGGCGACGATGCGGATGCGGTCGACCAGGCTGGTGCCGCCCATCCCGCGGGTGAAGGCCATCAGCGAGGCATTGCCCGCGCTGCCGGCGATGTAGCCCCAGGTCGGCCGCTCCCCGGCGACGCCCAGGACGTTGACGATGACGCCGCCGCCGCGCGCCTTCATGGCGGGATAGACCGCGCGGCAGAGATTGATGTAGCCGAACACCTTGAGATTCCACGCGTCGCGCCACCGCGCCTCGTCGATCGCCTGCAGGTCGCCGGCGGGAATGGCGCCGGCATTGTTCACCAGGATGTCGATGTCGTGGCAGTCCGCCGCCAGCGACCGCGCGGTGTCGCCGTTGCTGAGATCGCAGGCATGGATCGTCACGGAGACATTGTGGCGGGCCTGGATCGAGTCGCGGGCGCGCTCGAGGTCCACCTTCGTCCGGGAAGCGAGATGCAGATGACAGCCTTCCTCCGCCAGTTGCCGGGCGCACGCCAGGCCAATTCCCTTGGAGGCGCCAGTGACGAGGGCGATCTTGCCGCGCAGATGGAGATCCATGCCAACCTTCTCGAATGACGGTCGTGAAACCGATTTGCTCCTGAGCGGACACTCCGCCCCACCGCAGTTTAGCTGGACGGACCGTCACGCTCTCCTCGAGCCCGCCAGCGTATCAGCGATCCGGCAACCCGCCTATCCTTGCGCGAACGTTGGGGAGAAGGATCAGAAGGGCGACCGGGAACGTGCGGGTTCACAGGGCAGGCGCGGGCATGTCATTGTGGCGGGCGATGGCGTTCCAGGGAGCGACGAGACTTGCTGGGCCGCGCGAGCGTGCGGCCGATGCCGTGGTCCACGTGCTGGGGCTGGGCCTTGGCGTGCCGGCGGCGGTTGCCGTCGTGGTGCTCGCCGCGATCGTCGGCTCGGCGGGCGACGTGGTGACGGCGGCAATCTACGCCGCGGGCATGGTCGCCATGCTGGGGTGCTCGGCCGCCTACAACATGCTGCAGCACCATCGCTGGCGCGACTGGCTTCAGCGCCTCGACCACGCAGCGATCTTCGCCATGATCGCCGGGACGTACACACCCTTCACGCGCCTGCTGGAGCCCGGCTGGGCGGTCGGCCTCACCGCCGCGGTGTGGGGCGTCGCGGGCGCCGGCATCGCCGGCAAGCTGTGGCGCCCTTTGGGGGGCGGCACGCCCGTGCGCGTACCGTCGGTCGTGCTCTACCTGGCGCTGGGCTGGATCGGCCTGATCGCCATCGAGCCATTCGTGACCTCGCTCGCCTGGCAGACACTGCTGCTGATCGGCGTCGGCGGCGTGATCTACTCGGCCGGCGTCATCTTTCACCTGTGGCACCGGCTCGCCTACCAGAACGCGATCTGGCACGGCTTCGTGCTGATCGCGGCAGGTATCCATTACGCCGCCGTGCTGACGACCTTCGTGGCCTGACCCTGACATGGGCGATAGCCCGGCCGTCAGGGGCGTGCCGGGCGCCCGCGGCGGCGCAGCCGACCGCGACTTCCTGCCGGCCGTCGCTCGCCACGACCGGGAAGCCCGCTCGTCTCAGCGATGCGCGCGGATGTCGTTGTTGACGGTGCGATCGCCGGCCGACCAGCGGCGCAGGGTCTCGTGCGCGGTGGCGCGCTGATGCGCGGCGATCGTGTCGGCATCGGGCGCGTCGGCGGTGAACTCGACGATCAGGCCGTCGGGATCCTGCACGTAGATGGACGTGCAGTAGCCATGATCGACCTGACGCACCGGCTTGCCGGCGGCGGTGAGCCGCTGCTTGATCTCCTTCTGCGCGGCGTCGCTGACGGCGAGCGCGATGTGGACGAAGGAGGGTTGCTGGCGTGCCTTGAAGGCCGCCGCCGCCTCGGGGTCGGGGAACTCGAAGAAGGCCAGGGCGCCGCCGTCGCCGATGCCGTAGAAGGTGTGGCTGTAGGACAGGCGCCTGCCCGGGAATTGCGGGAACTCGGCTTCCTCGATCCAGGTCGCCAGCAGCGGCAGGCCGATGATGTCCTCGTAGAACTGGCGCGTCCGCTCCTGGTTCTCGCAGACATAGGCGTTGTGATGCAGACGCTGCGGCAACTCGTTCAGGATGCGACTGGATGGGTTGGTCATGTCCGTCTCCTCGCGGTCTTGCGTTGGCGGCAGTGGCGTTCGCCCGGATCGATCGCCGTGCGCGACCGCAGTCTAGCTCCGGCGCGAGCGTGTCCGTAAGGTCCTCGAAGACGAAGACGACGGGGAGCCGGCTTGGTTTCGACATTCATCGCTCACGGGGCGGCCGCGTACGATCACTACATGGGCCGCTGGAGCCGCCGGCTCGCGCCGCTTTTTCTCGACTTTGCCGGCAGCGCCGCGGGCGAACGCGTGCTCGATGTCGGCTGCGGCACCGGCAGCCTCAGCCTGGCGCCGGTCGAGCGCACCGCGGTCGAGGCCGTCGAAGCCATCGATTTCGAGCCCGACTTCGTCGCCTCCTTGCAGGCGAAGATTGGCACAAAGCCGATCACGGCGCGCCAGGGCGATGCCTGCAGCCTGCCTTTCGGCGATGCGGTCTTCGATCGTGCTCTACCGGGCAGGGCAACCTGGCGCAGCTCGTCGACGGCCTTGCGGCGCCGACGCGCGCGCGCGTGATCGAGGCGGTGCGTGCAGCCTTTCTCGGCGGTCGCGCGGATGGACCGCGCAGCTTCGCGAGCGTCGCCTGGGCGGCGCGCGGCGTCGTGCCGGGCTAGGGTTGGCCAGGAGAAGCGCAGCCCACGGCTCGCGGCGTGGCGATTGTCGGAACAGCCGCGAGCTCTTGGACTTTCCGCGAGCCACACGTCAGGCGTCCCATGACCCCCGATCGATCGAGCGATGACCTGGAGGAGCTGGGACGCCGGGCGGCTGCGCTGCAGGCGGCCGCCGAGGCCCAAGCGCAGCGCTACAATCGTCAAACCTGGATGCGCTGGCTCGGGGTCATCTTCCCGATCCCGTTCATCGTCGTGCTGACGCGGCTCTATCTCGAGGCCTGGACCTACTACGTCGCCGGCGGCGCGCTGATCGTGTCCGCGATGGTCCTGTTCGAGCTCGACACGGCAGCCCGCGACCGCAGCAACGCGGCCGGGCAGGCGGCGCAAGCGGCGCAGCGCGACTACGAGGCGGCGCTGGCCACGGCGCGATCGCAATCAGACGCACCCGCTCCGGGTTAACCGCGCGGCGGCGGGATCAGCGGCGCCCAGTATCTCGGCTGGAGCTCGACGTACTCGATCCACGGGCCGGTCTCGGCCTGGCCCTCGTCGAGGTGGCCGACATCGCTGACCCAGTAGCCGAAGGTCCGGCGATTGGCGTCGAACTTCCAGACGCCGATCACGATCTCGCGCGCGGCATGGCCATTGAGCCCGGGGCAGAACAGCAGCACCGGCTGCGAATCCTTGGGGGCGGTGCCGATCGGCTGCCATCCGGCCACGACGCCGCGCAGCTGCTCGATCTCGGCTGCCGCCCGCCAGCGCAGATCGTCGGCGACCTGCCGCAATTCCTCGTCGGTCGGCCCGTCGGGCCGGCGCATCAGGCCGCGCGCGTCGTGACACGCGGCGCGCAGAGCCTCGACGATGTCGGCGAGCGTCTCCTTGGCATCCGTCATGTCGGCAACCCCGATCGTCGATTCAAGTCATGGTTCAGGCGGCTTCCTAATGCATTATGGCGCGACTGCACAGGGGGGCGCATGACGCTGATTCATCGCCTGATGGTGTTCGACGGCAAGCCCTTCTTCGGCCAGGACCGCTTCGATCAGCTCAAGTGTCGCATGGAGCAGAAGGGGCTGGCGAAGCGGCGGGGCTAGCTGCGTTTCGTCGCGCGATTGCGCGGCGCGCGGTCCTCGGCGGCGGCCGGCCATTGCCGCGAGGGGCCGAGTAGCGTGTCGCTCGCCTGCTGGACCTTGGCGGCGAGCCAGGCCGAGCCGCCGCGATCGGGATGGACGAGGCCGAGCAGGCGCTTGCGCGCGGTGCGGATCGCGGCGTCGTCGGCACCGGGCTCGAGGCCCAGCACCTCGAGCGCCTCGCCGTTCGACATGGCCTCGCCGCGCCGCTCGTCGGTCAGCGCCATCTGGTCGGTCACCGCCACCGCCGCGGATCTGGCGACGTAGGCTTCGAGGATGGCCGCCGCCCGGCGCACGGTCTCGGGGTCGTCGACGGGATCGAAGTCGCGCACCTCCATGTCGAATGGCGCGGGCCGGCGACGGAACAGGCTCGCGACCCAGTGCAGCGGCCCGAGGAGGGAGCGCCACTTCAGCACCGTGGGCACGATCAGCAGGGCGGCGCCGACCAGCATGGCGAGCGACCATTGCCCCTCGGCGATGGCGTAGATCAGCAGCCCGATGCCGGCGATCAGCAGCAGCAACATCATCCAGCGCGCGGTGCGCAGCATGGTCCTGGGATCGCTGTGCACGAACCAGTCGAGGAACTTGGCGAGCGTCGCCAGCACGGACAGGCCGAGAACGATGGCACTGATCACGACCATGTAGTCCATCATCGCGCTCCCGCGAGGGTCGACGTTCGCCGCAACACTACTTCAGTCGCGACAGGAAGCCAGCATCGGACGGGCTCGGCGCCGCCCGCGAACCACACTCGCATCTCTGTACAACGGTGGACATTTGCATCGCCGCGTCACGTGTCTACTATCACACGCCGACGAAATGAATCCGATAGGGAGGTCGAGATGGCAAGGCGCAAGAAGACGGCAACCAAGAGCCCTCAGCGCGGAGGCCCCGGCGTCAAGACCGGCTCGTCGTCGGGGAAGGTGCCGGCCGCTCGCGCCACCGCCGCCGACTATTCCCGGCGTCGCGCCGAGGTCGACGAGCACGACCACAAGGAATTCCAGACCTACCTGGCGGACAAGAAGGAAGCCGACGAGCGCAAGGCCAAGGCCGTCGCCGTCGCCGAGCCGCCCAAGCGCGGCGGCATCAGCCGGCGCACCATGTTCAACGTCGCCGTGGGCACCGCCGCCGTCGCCGAGGCCGGCGTCATCGGCTACAAGGTGCTGGGCAGCGGCTCGGTGTCCGACCACGGCGTGCTCCACGGCGGCGCCAACTACACCGAGGCGCAGCGCCACAACATCACGCGCGAGGTGGTCGACAGCCGCGCCGACCTGCGCGGCCAGAGCCTCGGTAAGTGGGTCGCGCTGCTGCCGACCAAGATGGGCGGCGGCACCTACGCCATCGACCTCAACTCCAACCGCGTGCTGGCCTCGATCTGGTACTGGAACTACGGCGACTACAACCCGATCAGCCATCATCTCTGCGCCTTCCCGAGCGCCGATCCGATGCACGGCTTCGAGTTCGTCAACAGCACGCAGGGTGGCCAGAACTCGCTGATCTACGGCATGCCGACCGCCGTGACGGCCGAGACGGCCCCGGGTGGCACCAACATCTACCGCGTGCGCTTCGACGGCACGCAGATGCAACTGGTCGAGAACGTCTCGGAGACCACCGGCCTGGGGCTCGGCGTGCACGTCACGGTCAACCCGAAGGACGCGCAATCCTACTTCGTGACCGACGGCCAGAAGGACATCGCTGCCTGCTTCGACCGCACCACCTCCAAGGTCAAGGCCGCGCTGCGCTTCGACTGGGAGCCCAACGTGCGCGACCTTCGCGTTGCCTGGACCAAGGGCGGCACGATGACGATCAGGAAGATGTATCCCGACCCGCGCACCGGCCTGTTCGACTACCGCGGCACCAAGGGCAACAAGATCGACTGGGAGATGGTGCCGATGGGCGAGCTGTTCGTCGAGGAAGGCTCGCTGCCGGGCGACGATCCGCTGGCGCTGACCGGGGCCGACGGCACGATCTGGCATCCCGAGGGCCGCTGGGCCGCCACCGTGGTGCGGCTGTGCGGCGGCATCTGCATCCTCGATCCCGAGAAGAACTTCGATCCGGTGGCGTTCCTTCAGTTCAACAAGGATTCCCCCGGCCAGTACAAGGTCGAGCAGGTCGACAAGGACACCTGGAAGGTGGTGTTCGACAAGATCAACTCGCCAGGCCACGAGATCGGCTTCTCGCCCGACGGCAAGTTCCTCGTGATGATGAACAATCTGCGCGAGAACAACTGCTCGATCTTTTCCTGCGCCGACCCCGATCCGCGCAACTGGCGCAAGATTGCCCATGTCGAGGACCCGCTGTGGCGCGGCAAGTATCCCAACCCTTTCCACATGGTGTTCTCGCTCGACAGCTCGAAGCTCTACCTGTCGATCCTGCATCCCTCGCCGGCGTTCAGCGGCATCATGGTGGTCGACACCAAGACGTGGACGATCGCCAAGGAGATCCAGGGTATCGGTCCCGACCTGCAGACTCCCGCACTGACCTACGACGGCAAGTACGTGCTGACGCCGTTCAGCGGCTTCCAGCGACAGTCGAGCGGCATCGCCGTGATCGACACCTCGACCGACACGCTGATCGGTATCCTGCCGAGCAACGGCGGCCACCACGACTGCGTCATCATCCCGACCAAGCTCGAGCACATGAAGCATACGCGGTCGTGCACTTTGTGATGATCATGCACCTCCCCAGCTTCGCTGGGGAGGTGGCCCGTAGGGCCGGAGGGGTCATGGCTGAGAGCGTGCCACTCATAGGCGCTAACTTTACCGAATACCTCACCCTGTGGAGCGGCCCGGAGGGCCGCGTTTCGAAGGGTTGGCAACAAATCGGGTGCTGCGACACCGGTTTCCCAACGATCTCGTTGTCGCCCATCCTTCGAGACGATCGCTACGCGACCTCCTCAGGATGAGGACTTTGCTGGGCCGGTCAAAGTTGGCGCCTATCAGCGCGCCACTCCCGTGGCGCTCATGGGACGTGCGTTTGATCAACGAGAGGGTGCGCCACAGGACTGGCGCGCTCCGGGGCCCTATGACCCCTCCGCCCAGTATGAAGGGGCACCTCCCCAGCGCAGCTGGGGAGGATGATTGACCATGCGCGGGCTGCTCGCGAACCTTGCCCTGCAGAATCTCGGCCGGCGCAAGGCGCGCACGCTGCTGCTGATCGCGGCGGTCGCGGTCGGCAGCGGGGCGCTGTTCGCCGGCGCGACCCTGATGAGCAGCATCGAGCGCAGCATGGCGGTGGGCTTCACGCGCATGGGCGCCGACCTGATGGTGGTGCCCGACGGCGCGCTCACCAACATCACGGCGGCCCTGCTCACGGTCGAGCCGACCGATCTCGTGCTCGACGCCGACCTGGTCGACAAGGCCAGTCTCACCAGCGTCGGCCGCAGCGCGCCGCAGAAGATCGCTCGCGTCGAGCATTCCGGCATCGGCAGCCATCACGACTCGGTCGACCTGATCGGCTTCGACCCGGCGCGCGACTTCACCATCCAGCCGTGGCTGGTCGAGAAGCTCAATCGCGGCCTGCAGGCGGGCGACGTCATCCTGGGCGCCGGCCGCGACGCGCCGCTGGGCTCGCAGCTCCTGATCTTCGGCAAGCCGCATGTCGTCTACGGCCGGCTCGGCCGCACCGGCGTCGGCACGCACGAGCGCGGCGTGTTCATGGCCTCGGCCACGCTGGAGGCGCTCGCCGGTGCCATCCAGGGCTATGGCAAGCCGATGCCCGTGCTGCAGCCCGGCAAGGTGACCGGCTTTCTGATCGAGCTGGCGCCCGGCGCCACCTCGCTGCAGGCGCGCTTCGCCATCCTGTCGACCCTGCAGGGCGTCAAGGTGGTGAGCGGCGACACGACCTTGAGCGGCATCCGCCAGGGCCTGACCTCGCTACTCGACGGCATCCTGGTGCTGATGATCGTGATGCTGGCCAGCACGGCCCTGATGGTGAGCGTGCTGTTCTCGGCCATCGTCACCGAGCGCCGCGGCGAGCTCGGCCTTCTGAAGGCGATCGGCGCCCGCCGTGCCCAGGTGCTGGGCATGATGATGGTCGAGGCCATGCTGGCGACCGGCATCGGCGGGGCGCTCGGCGTGGCGCTGGGCGTGCTGGTCATGCGGCTTTACGAACGCTCGCTGGTCTACAATCTCGATCGCCTCGGCGTGCCCTTCGTCTGGGACGATCTCGCGAGAACGGTGGCCTTTGCCGCGGGCGCGGTCGTGCTGTCCGTGCTGGTCGGGGCGCTCGGGGTGCTCTACCCCGCCTGGCGTGCCAGCCGGCGCGACGCCTACGACCTCGTGCGCGGCGAGGCCTGAGGCGATGCTCGCCTGCCGGCAGCTCAGCAAGACCTACCGCACCGAGCGCGGCGACGTCGACGCGGTGGTCGAGCTCGATCTCGAGGTCGAGGCGGGATGTTATGCCGCCATCATCGGGCGCTCGGGCTCGGGCAAGTCCTCGCTGATGGCGATGATCGGCGGCCTCAGCCGGCCGAGCGGCGGCACGGTGACGATCGACGGCACCGACATCTGGCGCCTCGGCGACGATGCCCTGGCGCGCTTCCGCAACGGGCGGATCGGCTTCGTCTTCCAGTTCGCGAGCCTGCTGCCGACGCTGCGGCTGGTCGACAACGTCGCCCTGCCGGCGATGCTGGGGGGCGCGCGGTCGAGCGCCTCGACCTACGACAAGGCGTCGGCCTTGCTGGCCCGCATGGGCCTGCGCGACCGCGTCGACGCCTACCCGTCCGAGGTCTCGGCCGGCGAGCAGCGCCGCGCCGCCATCGCCCGGGCGCTGATCAACGATCCCGTCCTGCTGCTCGCCGACGAGCCGACCTCCGATCTCGACGAGCAGACCGAGATCGAGATCATGGACGAGCTCATGGGCGTCAACCGCGAGCTCGGCACCACGCTGGTCCTGGTGACCCACAATCTCGCCCTGGCCGAGCAGGCCGAGCAGATCGTCCACATCGCCAACGGCGTGCTGGTCGCATGACCAAACGTCCCGATCCGCGCAAGCTGTCGCCCGAGCAGAAGGATGCGCTGATCCGCGACCTGCAGCGCCAGGTCGCGGCCGGTCAATCGGAGCTGCGCCTGCTTCGGCGCCGGCTTGGGCTGGCGCAACAACAGCCGGCGCCGGCCGGCCCGCCGGATCGTGCTCCGCACGACCACGCGCCCTCCAATCGCGCTCTACTCGACAAGCTCGGCGCCGCCGCGCCGCGGCCCTCGACCGCGCCGCCGGCCGGTATCGCCGTGAAACTCGGCCGTCACCTCGGCCTGTGGCGCTCGCCGGTGGTGAAGGGCGTGGTCGGCGTGGTGCTGGCGGCCTTCGCGATCGATGGCGGCATCGGCATCTGGCAGGACCAGTCGCTGCGCCGCTACAAGCAGGCGCGTCTCCTGCTCGAGCACCAGGCGCTGACCTCGCTCTATGTCGAGCTGAAGCGCATCGTGCCCGAGCCCGACGGCAAGTCCTACCGCATGACCATCGACATGCAGAACATCGACGCGGCGGTGCCGCTCTACGTCATGCTGAACGCGGTCGGCGTCTACGTGCAGTCGGGCCTGACCTGGCAGCAGGTGCCGTCCAGCCCGATCGGCGGCGCCGGCCGCGGCGTGGTCAGGCTGACCGACGGCTACACCTACGAGGTCACGTTCACGCCCGAGGTCGCCAACTGGGCCGAGCTGATTCCCGGCTACATGCACGTGCGCATCCAGACCGACATGCTGATCAGCCGCCAGGCCCAGCCCGGCAACGACATCGTCGAGCGCCGCACGCCGTTCTACGTCTACCTGAAGCCGCACGGCGCCAACGACGCCGACATCAAGGCGCGCTCGAAGATGTCCGGCACCCCGCCGGTCTTCATCCCGATGCCGCCGCATTGAACACTGCTGGGCGCGCGACACTCAGGCGCCGACTTTTCGGTTCTTCCCCCCAGCGAAGCTGGGCTGTCGAATTTCAAACATCACGTCGTTGTCCTCCCTGCGCGAAGCGCGGGGAGGTGCCCCCGCAGGGGGGGGCGGAGGGGTCAAGAGAAACAGACTCTTTTGCCAGAACGCTCGTCATCTTGACGCCACTAGTCGGCTACGAGGCCTTGAACCGCAAGAACATGGATGGGCGCTTCGACTGAGGCTCCTGACCCCTCCGCCCCCTTCGGGGGCACCTCCCCGCGCTTCGCGCAGGGAGGACAACCACATGATGTGTGAATTCAACAGCGAAGCTGGGGAGGAGAACTGAAAAGTTGGCGCCTCCGGATGGAGCGCTCCCGGCAATGGCTACTTCTGCACGACGCAGAACGTGTTGCCGTCGGGATCGGCCAGCACCACGTAATCGGCGCCCTCGGGATAGCGCCACTCGACGCGGCGCGCTCCGAGCGCGAGCAGCCGCTCGACCTCGGAAGCGTGGTCCGAGGCATAGAGATCGAGGTGATGGCGCTGGTGGCTCTCGGGGTCGGACGAGACGAGCGTGATCGCCATCTGCGGGCCCTCGCCCTCGGCCGGCACCAGGATCGCCCAATCCTCGGAGGGTGGCCGCAACGGCCTGTAGTGCAACGCCGCGCACCAGAACCGGATGGCCCGCCGAACGTCGCGCACGCCCCAGACGAGGGAGCCGATGCGCAAACCCATACCTGTGGCCGCGGTTCCTCGGGCTTCTTCTGACGCCCGGCGCTCAGTTGGGCAGGGCGGCCTCGGCGACCGGGTCGCCGGCGATGCGGCTGTGCCACATGATGCGGCGCTGGGTCATGTCCCACGGCGTCGCCTGGTGCATCAGGCAGCGGTTGTCCCATAGCACGGCGTCGCCCGGCTCCCAGTCATGATGGTAGATGCGCGGCTTCTGGCAGGTGAAGTCGACCAGCTCCTGCAGCAATCGGTCCGACTCCTCCCGGGCGAGGCCCGGGATGTTGTGGGCGTGGCGGCCGATCAGCAGCGACTTGCGGCCGGTCTCGGGATGGGTCTTGACCAGCGGCCTGAGCGGCACCGGGCCGTTGTGGAAGCCGTAGCCG
>JALHMO010000011.1 GCA_022844015.1 Reyranella sp.
GAGCCGGCGATCGACCAGGCCACCGTCTGGCCGCCCGTGAAGTTGGCCTCGGCGAGGCCGATCGTGAAGACGAAGGGCGTGGTGCCGCTGCTGCCTTCCGCCTTGGTCGTCAAGTACGCGTAGACCGCCACCCTCGGAAGATCGTCGTTCACAATGGTGCCCGTCGCCGTGCCCGCCACGATCGCGAGCCCCGGCGCCGGGTTCGACAGGCTGACCGTGAACTCCTCGTCGCGCTCGACCTCCGTGTCGCCCAAGGCGTTCACGGTGATGGTCCTGATGGTCTCGCCGGCCGCAAAGCTCACCGTCCCGCTCGTCCCGCCGAAATCCAGCGCCGCCGCCGGACTCTGCCCCGAGCCGTCGACCGACCAGTCGACCGTCAGCCCCCTCAACCCGGCCTGGCTCAGGCTCACCGTGAAGGTATAGGCGGTCGTGCCGCCGGTGCCCTCCGGCTTCACCGCCGACAGCGCCGCGATCGACACCGCAACGCTGTCGTCGCTGTCGATCGCGCCCGTCGCGCTCGAGGTGCCGGGCGCGAGGCCTGCCGACAGGTCCACCAGCGTCACCGCGAACGTCTCGTCGGGTTCCACCTGGGTGTCGCCCGACACGCCCACCGTGATCGTCTTGAGGATCTCGCCGGGCGCGAAGCTCACCGCCCCGGTCGGCATCGCCCCGCCGAAGTCGGCCGCGTCCGCCGCCTGCCCGCCCGAACCCGTCACGCTCCAGCCGACGCTCTGGCCGACGACCGGGGCCTGGTCGAGGCTTACCGTGAAGGTGAACGGCGTCGTGCCGGCGTCGCCTTCCGCCTTGCCGGCCGACAGCGCCGCGATCGACACCGTCGCCCGGTCGTCGTTCTGGACGATGCCGAACGCGCTCGCCGCCGCCAGCGACAGGCCGTTCGACGGGTTCGACAGCGTGACGACGAAGAAATCGTCGGGCTCGACTGCGCGATCACCGGCGACCATCACCGTGATCAGCTGGGCGGTCTCGTCGGGCGCGAAGATCAGTGAGCCAAACGGCAGCACCCCGCCCTCGAAATCCGCCCCGTCCGCAGGGGTCGCGCCGGTGCCCGTCACCGCCCAGTCGACCGACTGGGCAATCGCCGACGCCTCGCCCAGCGCCACCAGGAAGGTGAACGGGATCAGGCCGCTGTCCTGCTCCGCCTTCATCGCCGACAGGGTCGAGATCGACACCACCGCGCCATCGTCGTTCTGGATCGTCACCGCCGCAGACGCCGTGCCGAGCACAAGGCCGAGCGACGGATCGGACAGGGTCACCGTGAAGTCCTCGTCGGTCTCCACCGTCGTGTCACCTGCCACCGCGATCGTGATCCCCAGGGCGGCGACATTGGGTGCGAACGTCACGCTGCCCATCGGCAGCGCCTGGCCCACGAAGTCACCGGCCGTCGCCGGCTCCGCGTCCGAGCCGCTTACGGTGTAGGTGACGCTATGCTCGGTCGACAGGTCGCCGTCCCGCGTCATCACGAAGACGAACGACGTCTGGCTGGAGTCGCCCTCTACCAGCTCCGTCGACTGCGCGGCGATTGACACCGTGGCATCGTCGTTGCGGATCGTGCCGATCGCAAACCCGTCTCCCCCGATCGCAAGGCCGAGCGACGGCACAAACAGGCCTATCTGGAACACCTCGTTGGTTTCCACCTCGGTATCGGCCACGACCTCGACGATGATCGTCCTGGTGGTCTCGCCGGGTGCGAAGATCTCGATACCGCCGTTCAGGGTCCCGGGGGCAAAATCATCCGGGTCGGCGCCGAAAGCACCCACTCCGGCGATGTACCACGCGATGCTGTGCGACACCGAGGTGTCGCCGCTCCGCGTCAGCACGGTGGTGAACGGCGTGAGCCCGCCGTCGCTGCCTTCTGCCCTGACGGCTTCGGACAGTGCGATCGACACCAATGCACCGGTATCGAGGGTCAGGCCGAGACCGCCGGAGACGCCGCCCGCCAACGTATTGCCCGAGGCGTCCTGGATGGTGCCGCCGCCAAGCGCGAGGCCGGTGACCCCGAGCGCGCCCGCGCCGTCCCCAGGCTGGGCTTCGTACTTGAACACCAGCGAGTTGCTGCCACTGCCACCGGCAAAAGTCGCCGCCTTGCCGTTGCTGAGCAGCAGGGTCGGCGCGCCTGTCACCGTGATCGCCTCGCTGGTGGTCACGGTGATGGTAACGATCTCCGTCGGGGTCACCACGCCGTTGCCGTCGTCGGAGCTCGCCTGCACGAGGAGCACGACCGGGCCGACCTCGTCTGGATCACCCGACGCCGCGGCCAGAACCGACACCAAGGCGCCGTGGACGGCCGTCTCGACCGTCGCGATGCGGCTCGTCAGGTCGCTGCCGGCACCTTCATCGACCAGCAGCTTGTCGAGGAGCTGCCCCGAAACGGTGATGGTGCCGGACAGCTCACCGGCGATCTTCGCAGGATCGATGAGGAGCGCCGTCCCGACGGCGGAAATCAGCGCGTCGACAGTTCCCTTGTCGGAAAGGTTCAGCGTGCCGGTCTTGTCGATCGCTCCGACCATCGCCGCGAAGGCGGCGTCCTGGGCCGTCGACTGGTCCGCCCCCATCCCCGCGAACGCCGCGCCGATGAGCAGCACGGCGTCGAGGGCCTTGGACATCTCGACATGGATGGCCGCGCTCGCCGGGTCGCCGTTCTCGGTGCTGGCGATCGGATCGATCACCGTGAAGTCGAGGGACATGTCCAGTCCCATCGCTGCCTGCAGCTGCTCGATCGCGCCGTCGATGTCGCCATCGTCGGCGGCCAACCCGCTCGCCAGGGTGGACAGCGAGGTGATGGCGGTCGATCCGAGCGGCGCCGTAAGCGTCGCGGTGAATGGCAAATTGGTACCCGTGTCGGTGCCCCCGGTCAGGACCAGGGTGCCCCATCCACCGAACAGCTGGAAACGACCATCGGCGTCCGTCACGGCTGAGGACTCGCCATTGTCCAGCAGGCGATCGCCGTCGGCATCCGCGAACACCAGCGCCCCGGCGACGTAGCGGCCGGGCGTTGCGGAGCCAGACAGGGAGAAGACGTTGGCGCTGCCCGCGGCGACGATGGCGCCGCTGCCATCGGCAAGGAGGTTGCCGCCGCCGGCGGCGACGATGGTGTCGCCTCCCAGCGCGACAATCCCTTCACCCTGGCCGTCGGACAGCCGGGCCAGCATGTCGGCGGCGGTGTCCGCCACCAGCTTCGCCGCGTCGGCCTGTCCGGGGCCGGAGCCCCCACTCGATTGCAGAACCTTTATCTGGCCGTGGCGAAGACTGTACCAGAGATTGTGCGGCTGGCTGGCGTCCGGCGCCGAGGGAAGCTGGACATCGATTCCGGGCGGCAATGTCGGCAGCGCGCTGTTGTCGTAGGTGACCTCGACAAAGGCCATGCCACCCTTGTCGTCGGTCCAATCGGCGCGAAAGGCGTTGAGCTGCTGGTTCCGGTAATCGTAGTGAACCCGGTTGGCAGCCGTGCCGCCGTCCTCCGTCGTCACCGTGCCGTCGGTCTGCACGAAAACCTCGGTCATTGCCCCGAGATCGTCACCCGTGTCGAACGTCACGACCGTCTTGCCGTCGATGCCGAGGTAGTGCGTCGAGACCAGCCCGTGATCCGAGATCGTGAGCGATGTCGACAGCCCATCCAGGCTCGGCGTCACGACGACGCTCTTGCCCAGGAGCGTGTCGCCACCGTCGACACGGTACACCAGGGGAAACGGCTGGTTGTCCTGGATGATGACCAGGTGCTCCTCGCCCGCCGGGCCCGGGACGATGGCCGCGAGCGTCACCGCCTGGTCGGCTGCATGCCTGAGCTGGATGGCGTCGGTGAGATCGATCGAGGTGATCAATCCCACGAAGATCCCGGGCTCGCCCAGGATCAGCCGGCTCGACGTGCCGGTCAGCGCCACGGTGCCCGTCGATGCGAAGCTGCCACTGAGTTCCAGGGTGGCGTCCGTGTCGACGGAGAAAATGCCCTTCCCGGTGACGTTGGCGTTGATCAGCAACAACCCGCCCTGGGCCGCCACCAGGCCATCGTTCAGGAACGTGCCGGTATCGACAAGCCCGTGCCCCAGCAGCCCGGCGCCGGCCGAAGGATGGATCCTGATCGAGTTGGCGATCGAGCCCTCGTTGCCGCCGATTTCGATGAAGCCGTCGATCGTGACCACCTCGGCCGAGAAGCTGGAGCCGTCAGGCACGATGTTCAGCATCGTCAGCGACGTCTCGATGAAAACCTGGCCGGAGGGCAGCACAAGGATCCCGGCGCCGCCCGTCTGGCCGTCGCCCAAGGTCAGGCTTGCGACCTCGAGCTTCGAGGCCACGCCACCGCCCGCGAAATCGCCGACGGTCAGCGACGCTGCGTCCTCGGAGTTGACCGTGGCGTCGCCGGCCTGCACATGCCCGCCTTCGCTGATCGACAGGGTTCCGTCGAGCACGAGTGCCCCCTGGATCAGCAGGGCGCTGCCCTGCTGATTCGCAGCGCCAGAGACCGACACGGGCGTCGCACCTGGTGTCTGCCGGATGGTGACGGGTCCGGCGACCTCGACCGTGGCGCCGTTCGATATGGCGAGTTGGCCGGTTCCCAGCACGTCCAGCTGGCGCGTGGTGACCAGCGCCATGCCCGTGACCCTGAACAGCGCTTCGTCGTCGAAGGCGATCGCGTTGGCTGTTGGGCCGAGCGGCGCGCCGCCAACCTGGACCAGGTCGACGTCCATCGTAGCGCCATCCGTGGTCCCGTCGAGGCTGAGGCTGCCGGTGAACCTCAGGTTGCCCCGATCGTCCTCGAACAGCACCTCGTCGAGAACGACGAGAGCGCCATCGATCCGGACGACGTCCTCGTCCTTTACGTGGGACAGGACCTGCAGGCCAGCAATCGTGCCGGTCTTGCCCGCGGCGATGACGAGATGGACCGCCGCCTCGGTGTTGGCCGTGTCGGCAGCGCTAGGAACACCCGGCTGCTGGGTCGCTATATCGATCCAGTTGTTCTCGTCGTCGAAATCGCCCTGCTGCCCAGGCGGTACACCCCACAAGAATGTCGCCATGCTCAGCCCCCCGTCGGCGCCACTGAATTGGCGCTCGTCCCACGGAACCCTAGCAGATGAAGTGCAGCAAACCGAAATGACTTTCACCCAGTCTGCGCGAAGTCGTGTACGGGAAGACGATCGCCCGAGCGCCGATGCTCCAGCCAGGCCCGGGGCAGCGGAGGCTCTCGAACCGGCCCGCCAGGATCGTCGCTACCGAGCAGGGTCGACGGCTACTGCGGCCTGCCGCGCGGCAGCACCGAAGCATTGTCCGGTTTAGCGGCCGGCTACGGCGCCCTCACGGGTGCGCGGCGATCAGGTCCTCGGCGTTGCGGATGCCAGTCAGCACGCTCAGCGGATCGGACGTCACCGGGTCGAGCAGCGCCGTCGCCGCCGCGACGTCGCTCGCCCCCAGCCAGCCGGTGTTGCGCTCGTGCTGCTCCTGCACGTAATCCAGGCTCACCGCGACCTTGCCCATCAGCGTCGTGATGTCCTGGCCCGCCGCCGTGTCCTGCGCCCCGCTCATGATGTTGACCAGGATCGAGCCCACGAAACGCCCGGCCAGCAGCGTCGCCTTGGTCTCCCCCGTCCAGTAGGCCAGCCCGGCCGGGTCCGACCCGCGGTTGAACAGGTTGTTGTAGACGCTGTCGAGGAACGCGCTGATCTGCCCGTCGCTCGCCCCGAACGGGTTGGCCAGGAACGGATAGAGCGCCTGCGCCTCGTCGCTGATCCCGAACGAGCTCGCGATGTTGGCGAACAGCATCGCCGGGCCCTGCACCGGCAGCCCGCTGACGAACTCGCCGACCCAGAAGCCGAAGCCCGCCCGGTCGGCCGCCCGGCCGAAGAAGGCGATGTAGGTCGCCGCGATCTGCTCCTCCGCCGACAGCGACAGCAGGTCGAGCGTCGTCGTCTCGCCGACATTGACCGGCACGACGAAGATCGACGCCTGCGCGTCGGCCGTGCTGCTGCCGCTGTTGCCGGCCCGGTAGGTGAACGAATCGATGCCCGTGAAACCGGCCGCCGGCGTGTAGCCGAAGCTGCCGTTGCCGACGATCTGCAGCGTCCCGTCGCCCGGCCCGGAGAGCAGCGACGCCGTCGAGGCGTTCTCGTCGTTGGCCAGCACCCCGCGCCCCACCGGCGCCGTCAGCGGCCGGCCCTCCAGCACGATGTAGGCGTCGTCGTGGGCGACCACCGCGGGGGCGGGGCCGGCGTCGTCGTTCTGGATCGTCCCCGTGGCCGTCGAGTCGCCGAGCGTCAGCCCGGACGGGTTCGACAGCGTCATGGCGAAGCCTTCGTCCGGTTCGACGGAGACGTCGCCCACCACGTCGATCGTGAGGTACCTCACCGCCTCGCCCGGCGCATACGTCACCGTCCCCGACGTCGCACCCGCGAAGTCGGCGGCATTGGCCGGGTTGGCTCCCGAGCCGGCGATCGACCAGGCCACCGTCTGGCCGCCCGTGAAGTTGGCCTCGGCGAGGCCGATCGTGAAGACGAAGGGCGTGGTGCCGCTGCTGCCTTCCGCCTTGGTCGTCAAGTACGCATAGACCGCCACCCTCGGAAGATCGTCGTTCACAATGGTGCCCGTCGCCGTGCCCGCCCCGATCTCGAGCCCCGGCGCCGGGTTCGACAGGCTGACCGTGAACTCCTCGTCGCGCTCGACGTCCGTGTCGCCCACGACGCTCACGGTGATGGTCCTGATGGTCTCGCCGACCGCAAAACTCACTGTCCCGGTCCGAGTGCCGAAATCCAGCGCCGCCGCCGGACTCTGCCCCGAGCCGTCGACCGACCAGTCGACCGTCAGCCCCCTCAACCCGGCCTGGCTCAGGCTCACCGTGAAGGTATAGGCGGTCGTCCCGCCGGTGCCCTCCGGCTTCACCGCCGACAGCGCCGCGATCGACACCGCAACGCTGTCGTCGCTGTCGATCGCGCCTGTCGCGCTCGAGGTGCCGGGCGCGAGGCCTGCCGACAGGTCCACCAGCGTCACCGCGAACGTCTCGTCGGCCTCCACCTGCATGTCGCCAGACACGCCCACCGTGATCGTCTTGAGGATCTCGCCGGGCGCGAAGCTCACCGCCCCGGTCGGCATCGCCCCGCCGAAGTCGGCCGCGTCCGCCGCCTGCCCGCCCGAGCCCGCCACGCTCCAGCCCACGCTCTGGCCGACGACAGGGGCCTGGTCGAGGCTCACCGTGAAGGTGAACGGTGTCGTGCCGACGTCACCTTCGGCCTTGCCCGCCGACAGCGCCGCGATCGACACGGTCGCCCGGTCGTCGTTCTGGACGATGCCGAACGCGCTCGCCGCCGCCAGCGACAGGCCGTTCGACGGGTTCGACAGCGTGACGACGAAGAAATCGTCGGGCTCGACCGCGCGGTCGCCCGCGACCATCACCGTGATCAGTTGGGCGGTCTCGTCGGGCGCGAAGGTCAGGGAGCCCGACGGCAGCACTCCGCCCTCGAAATCCGCCCCGTCCGCCGGAGTCGCCCCGGTCCCCGTCAATGCCCAATCGACCGACTGGGCAATCGCCGACGCCTCACCCAGCGTCACGAGGAAAGTGAAGGGGATCAGGCCGCTGTCCTGCTCCGCCTTCATCGCCGACAGGGTCGAGATCGACACCACCGCGCCGTCGTCGTTCTGGATCGTCACCGCCGCAGACGCTGTGCCGAGCACAAGGCCGAGCGACGGATCGGACAGGGTCACCGTGAAGTCCTCGTCCGACTCCAAGGCCGTATCGCCAATCACCTGGACCACGACCGTCATGGCGGTCTGCCCGGGCGCGAACGTCACCGTGTCCGTCGGCAGCGCTACGTCCAGGAAGTCGCCGATGTCCGCCGGCACCGCGCCCGAACCCGCCACCGTGTAGGTGACGCTGTGCGTGACGGAGGCGTCCCCGTCCCGCGTCAGGATGAAGTTGAAGCCGGTCTGCCCGCCGGTCCCTTCCGCCTGGGCCACCGCCACGGCCGCGATCGACACCGTCGCATCGTCGTTGCGGATCGTGCCGGTCGCCGACGACGTCGCGACCACGAGACCGGCGGTCGGATTGAAGATGCTGAGCAAGAACTCCTCGTCCGCCTCGACCTCGGTGTCGCCCACGACCTCGATGGTGACCGTCTGGACGGTCTCGCCCGCCGCGAACGTCACCGTTCCACCGTTCAGGGCGGTGCCGCCGATGTCGGATGGGTCGGCGCCATCGATGCCCGAGCCGACGATCGACCACGACACGCTGTGCTCAACCGAGGTGTCGCCCGTCCGGGTCAGGCTGAAGGTGAAGGGCGTCGTGCCGCCGCTGCTGCCTTCCGCCCTGTCGGCATCGAGCGCCGAGACCGTCACCAGCGCCCCGGTGTCGAGGGTGAGGCCGAGAGCGCCTCCGACGGTTCCGGCGAGCGCATTGCCCGACGTGTCCGTTATGCCGCCGCCCTTGCCGAGCGCGAGGCCGGTGACATCGAGCGGGCCCGCGCCTTCGCCGGCCTGGGCCACGTACTCGAAGACCAGCGAGTTGCCACCGCTGCCGCCGACGAAGCTTGCCGCCTTGCCGTTGCTGAGCTGCAGCGTCGGGGCGCCGGTCACCGTGACCGACTCGCTGGTCGTCACGGTGATGGTCACGACCTCCGCCGGGGTCACGATGCCGTTGCCGTCGTCTGACTTTGCGTCGAGCAGCACCACAGCCGGGCCGAGCTTGCCAGGATCGCCGGCCGCGGCTTTCAGGCTCGTCACCAGCCCGCCCTGCACCCCGGTCTCGACCATAGTGATGGCGCTGGTCAGGCCCGTACCGGCGCCCTCATCGACCAGCAGCTTGTCGAGAAGCTGCCCGGTCGAAACGATGGTCCCGGCCACGGCATCGACGATCTTACTTGCGTCGATCGCGAGCGAGGCACCGACGGCGGCGATCAGCCCGACGACCGTTCCCTTGTCGGAAAGGTTCAGCGTGTTGCTCTTGTTGATCTCCTCGACCATCGCCGCGAAGGCGGCGTCCTGGGCAGCGGACTGGTCCGCCCCCATGCCTGCGAACGCGGCGCCGATGAGCAGCACGGCGTCCAGGGTCTTGGACATCTCGACATGAATCTTGGCGCTCGCTGGATCGCCGTTCTCGGTGCTGGCAATCGGATCGATGACAGTGAAGTCGAGGGACATGTCCAGCCCCATCGCCGCCTGCAACTGCTTGATCGCGCCATCGATGTCGCCATCGTCCGCGGCGAGGCCGCTCGCCAGAGTAGTAAGCGAGGAAATGTCAGTCGAGCCCAGCGGCGCCTTCAGCACGGCAGTGAAGGGCAGGTTTGTTCCAGTGTCCGTCCCACCCGCCATGACCAGGGTGCCCCAGCCACCAAACAACTCGAACTGACCATTGGCGTCCGTGATCGTCCAGGCTTCGCCGTTGTCCGCCTTGCCGTTGCCATTGGCATCGGCGAACACGACAGCATTGGCAACGTAGCGGCCAGGCGTCCCGGTGCCCCAGAGCTTGAGAAAGTTCCCGCCACCGGCGTCCACGGTCTTGCCACCGCCACCGGCGATGAGGTTGCCGCCGATGCCATTAATGAGATTGGCGCCTCCAGGCGCGATCAGTGCGCCGGACGACATGGCGGCAATGGCGGCGCCTTCCAGCCCCAAGTTGAGGCCGCCGCCAGCGACAATGCCAGCCCCATCTCGCGAGATTATATTGGCGGTATCCCTCATCACGAGATTGGCGGCGTCATTGCCTATCAGATTGGCGGCGTCATTGCCGATCAACGCGGCACCATGATCCGTGATGAGATTGGCGCCCTCCTGACCGATCAAGGTCCCACCGCCATCCCCGATGAGCACGGCCCCCGGGATCAGCTGACCGGTGAGCACAGTGAGTGGGGTTCCCTGGGTGCCTACCAGCGTGCCGCTGATGTTGGTGGCAATCCCAACTCGCGGCGTCCCCGCTACGATGGGTTGGGTCGGAGATCCATAGCTCGCAATCAGGGGAAGCACGGTCTGCCGCATGAAATCCGCATCGAAGACGCCGACCGTTGGCGGCAATGACGGGAACTCAGGAAAGGTGTCGGACCTCGTGTAACTGCCATCACCGTTGTGAACCCACGATTGACGCATTTCCACCTCACCCTGGAAGTAGGTGTAGGTGACGAAAGCCGTCAGCACGCGTGTCTGCGGATTGAACGTCTGGGACCCGACCGAGAAGCCGAGCGGTCCTGGTGGCGGAGCCTGCACGGAGCCGGCGCCGTCCAGGGGCGACGCAAGGGACATTTCCGACGCAAGTGCCGCCGGGATCGCCGTGATTGCCGGATCGACGGAAATGAACGTGCAGGTTCCACCGTCGAAGGTGACGTCGAAATAGCCCCCCTTGCCGTCGTCGATCGTCGTCGTTGCAAGGCCGTTGTGTCGAAGAAAGTACCAAAGATTGTGCGTGAATGCGGGATTCGGGCTCGTTGGAACCTGGGTCGCAATCGCTTCGTCGATAGCCGCGATCGCATTGTTGTCGAAGGTGTAGTGAACGAATGCCGCCTGGCCCTGATCAGTGGTCCAGACGTGCCGGAAGCCATTCAACTGCTGGTTCTTGAAGTCGAAGATCTTGAGTTCGGCGGCGAAGCCGCTGGCGTCGCCCGTCACGGAGCCGTCGGGATTGATGTAGACATTGGTGTTAGCGCCCTGGTCGTCGCCCGTGAGGAAGATCACATCTATCTGCCCGGTGGCGTTCAGATAGTAGTTCGTAATCGTCCCGTGGTCGGTGAGGGTCAACGTCGTCGACTTGCCGTCTGTGCTCTCGGCGATGTCGAATCGACTCGTCGTCAAATCTACCGTCGCGCTGATCCTGTAGTTTATTGGAGACAGTACGTTGTCCTGGAAGAGGGTCAGGTAGTGTTGATTCGCGGAATCGGCCGTGACGACCACCGAGTAGACGTGATTGTCGAACGCGCTACCGGTATTGTTCAGCTGGATGGTGGTGGTGAAATTCAGGCTCGAAATGGAGCCCTCGAACTCGGAAGGGCTGTCCAGTATCAGAGTCCTGGCGCTGCCGCCGAGCACCACCGTTGCCGATTCCCCGAACGAGCCGCCGATTTCCAGTGCCGAGTTGTCGGCGACGCCGAAGAACCCGCTGCCGGTCACGTCGGCATTGATGAACAATAGACCACCCTCTGCCAGGACGATGCCGTCGTTCTGGAAGGTCCCCGTTTCGACAAATCCGTGGCCAATGAGCCCCGCCGAGAAACCCGCGGGACGAACCACGATCGAGTGGGGGTCTGCACCCTGTGTGCCGCCGATCTCGATGAAGCCGTTGCCCGCCGTCGACACCTCGACAGTAGAGGCCGAACCGCCATTCGTGGCGTCGAGCAAAGTCAGCGTCTGCTCGATGAAGACCTGGCCATCCGTGGTCACGACGAGTTGGCCTCGGCCGTCCACGCCATCTCCCAGAGTCATGTTGTCGACGTCGAACCGGGACGACATGCCTCCCCCCTGAGCGCTGCCAACCCTCAGAAGTGCAGAACTGTCCGAGTTGATCGTCACGTTCTGCGCCCGCGCTCGACCGAGACCGTAGACCAGCAGCGTACCATCGACGGTCAGGTCTCCGTCGATCAGGAAGGCGCTGCCCGTCTTGGTGCCGGACCCGGGTTCGATCCAGAATCCCTCGACCTCCACGCTCGGGGCGCCACCGTCCTGCACGATGGAGACGGAGCCCGCGACCATGAGCGAGCCGCCGTTCGTGACATCGAGCTCTCCCTTGCCCACCACGTCCAGGTCGCGGGTTGTCACCTGGGCATTGCCCGCGACCACGAACGCTGCACCATCGTCGAAGGTGATGGCGTTGCGATGGGGGTTCGGTGCTACCGCACCGACCAGGATCAGGTCGACGTCCATCGTGGCGCCGACCGTCGTGCCGTCGAGCACCAGGCGGTCGCTGAATCTCAGGGTACCGCGATCGTTCTCGAAGAAGACCTCGTCGACAACCCTGAGATTGCCCTCGATCCTGACGACTTCCTCGTCCTTGGATTGGAAGAGAACCTGCAGGCGGGAGACGGTATTGGTCTTATCCGGCTCGACCACCAGATGCACGGGCGCGACGACATTGGCGGTGTCGCCTTCACCCGGAACGTCGATGCCGAACTGTTGATTTACTGTCTCGAACCAGTTGCTCGCGTCGTTGAAGTCACCAGCCGTCCCAGGCGGCACGCCCCAGAAAAATGTCGCCATTGTCCCAACCCCACGATATCAGCACCCCTGCCATACATAGCAGGTTCGAGACCCTGCTGTGATGCGGGCGGGGCAGGGTCGGCGAAATTGCAGGTCTGTTGACAGACAGCTCACAAGCTCGAGCCCTGAACGGGCGATCACGACTTACCCGCTCACACCTGCGTCCTCGCGCTCCGACGCAATCAGGCCAGTCAGCTTCCTGTTGTGGGTGTCCATGATGACGACGCTGCTCGCCGGCAGGGCGGAGGGGCGTGGTCGATCCCGGGCAGGCCCAGGCAGGGCCCAATCACCTGGATTGTCACGCGACTGTTACTGTTGGCTCAAGCCACGCTGCCGAAGGTGAAGCCCGGGGCCAGATCGACCATCCCGATCAGGTCGACGGCAGGCCCGCCGGCATTGTTCGAGGGGCCGATGACGTAGAACACGTTGAAGGTCGTCGCGGCATTGCTCGAGGCCGTGTAAACCACGGCGCGCTGATAGTCGTTGTTGAGGTCGAGATTGCTGTACTCGCCGCCGTCGGCCAAGGCGGTGCTTAGCCCTCCGGCCGACGAGAGGTCCTGCCCGCCGGCGATGTCGACGAGCTTGATGAGCTGACGATTGATCCTGAACGACCCGCTCGGGTTCGCGGTGAACGCGTCAAACGACGTGCCGCTGCCCGGGATGGCATCACGCTGGACCAGGATGGTGGTGAACCCCCAGGTTCCCGCAAAGCTGAGGAAGTCCCGCTCGCCTGGGTTGTAGTCGAGAATGTGGTCGACGCCGTTGATGGCGCCGCTCGGCCCGAAGCTGAAGATGTCCCGATAAGCCCCACCCGTCAGGGTATCATCGCCCAGGCCGCCGACGAGCTGGTCGCCTTCCGTGCCCCCGTCCAGGACATCGTCTCCGCCGAAGCCGACGAGAATGTCGAAGCCGGCGCCGCCCATGATCCGATCGATGCCGTCGCCCCCCAGGATGTCGTCATGGCCGTCATCACCGAACAGCTCGTTGTTGCCGTCGGGGCCATCGCTGGCGTCGCCGGCCGCTCGACCGCCCCAGATCTCGTCCCGACCGGCACCGCCGAAGATGCGGTCGTCACCCGACTGGCCGATCAGGAGATCGGAACCTTCGCCGCCATCGATGACGTCGTTGCCCGGACCTCCGCGGATCGAGTCGTCCTCGCTCTCTCCGAGGATCAGATCGTCCCCGACTTGACCCTCGATGAAGTCCCTGCCGGCGCCTCCGAAGACGACATCGTTACCGTCGCCCGCCCAGATCTGATCCAGGCCGCCTCGCCCGTGAATCTCGTCATTGTCGGCATTGCCGTAAATGTAATCCGGGTCGTCGCCGCCATAGATCTTGTCGTTGCCGGGGCCACCCCGCAGCAGGTTGACGCCCGATCCGCCGAATATCGAATCCGGGCCGAGGCTGCCGTCGATGTGGTCGTCGCCTTCGAAGCCGTATCCGGCGCCGGGCTGGGCCATCAGGAAGGCGTCCGCCCCGGACGTGCCGAGCACGAAGTAGGCAATGTCGGCGGTCGCCGGCGGCTCCTGCTGCTGCTGGTCGGGAATGCTCGTGATCGACAGGACCCCGCTGGTCACCGAGCCGCGCGGGGCCATCGCGAGTTCCATGAAGACGTTGTTGGCTACAGGGCCGGTGAAACCGAACGGATTGGCCAGGAACTGAAACTGCGCCTGCGGCGGGCCCATGGCCCTGAAGCGCAGGGAATCATCGTCGAAAACGGGACCGTCGAATGGAATCATGCGTCTCCCCATCGAGCAACGCTCGCGACGCAACCCTATGCACGCAGTGTCGCCGTCCGGCTCGCAATCGTCAATCGACCGGAGCGACCTGCCGACTGGCTCATTCCGGCGTCGTGGCGCTCATGCCGAGCATCGCCCGCCGCCGCAGCCACTGGCTCGGCCGGTAGCGGTCGTCGCCGGTGATGGCCTGTATCTGCGTCAGGATCTCGTGGCACTCCCTGACGCCCAGCCAGTCGGCGAGCGCCAGCGGCCCGTGCGGATAGTTGAGGCCGAGCGTCATCGCGGTGTCGACATCCTGTGCCGACGCAATGCCGATCATCGCCATCTCGCAGCCGAGATTGGCGATCATGGCGCACATGCGCTGGGCGATGAACCCAGGTGAATCCTTGATCACCGTTACCCTGGTGCCGGACTTGGCCAGCAGCGCGACCGCCGATTCGAGCACCACGCCGTCGGCGACGGGTGCGGTCATGACCGTCAGACGCTTCGCCGTGTCACCGGTGAGGTCCACAGCGATCGTGCGCCGCGGGTCGAGGCCCATCTCGACCGCCGTCGTGGTGCAATCCTTGCCCACCGGCGCCACCAGGATCGGGCTCCGGCCGTCGTCGGCGCCCAGCATGCGCGCGCCGTCCGAGGCGATCAGCCCGGTCAGCTTCCTGTTGTGCGTGTCCATGATGACCACGCTGGTCGCCGGCGAGGCCGAGGTCGCGTGGTCGGCACCGGGATCGACCTTGGCGCCCTTGTCGTCGTAGGCATACCAGCCGCCGCCGGTCTTGCGGCCGAGCCGGCCGGCCTGGAACAGGCTCTCGTGATAGGGGCTCGGCGTCATGCGCCGGTCGTGGAAGAAGCCCTCGTAGATGATCTTGCGCGCCGGGAAGTTCACGTCGATGCCCGTGAGGTCCATCAGCTCGAACGGCCCCATGCGGAAGCCGCAGGTGTCGCGCATCACCGCGTCGACCTGGGACGGGGTCGCGCGTCCCTCCTGGACGATGCGCAAGCCCTCGGTGCCGATCGCCGTGCCGCCGAGATTGACCAGGAAGCCCGGCGTGTCGCCGACCACGACCGGCACGCGCGTCTGGCGCTTGCCGAGCTCGCTCATCGCCGCGACCACCCACTGCGCCGTGTCGGCGGCGCGGATCACCTCGACCAGCTTCATCAGCGGCACCGGATTGAAGTAGTGCATGCCGCACACCCGGCCGCGGTGCTTCAGCGCGCGGGCGATCGAGGCGATGCGGATCGACGAGGTGTTCGAGGCCAGGATGGCGTCGGGCGCCACCACGGCCTCGAGCTCGCCGAAAAGCTTCTGCTTGACCTCGAGATTTTCGAACACAGCCTCGACCACGACATGGCAGCCGGCGAGGTCGGCGAGCTGGTCGGCGACGGCGAGGTTGGCCTCGGTCCTCGCCAGATCGGCGTCGCTCAGCCGCCCGCGCGCCACCAGCCCCTTCAGGGTCTCGAGGATCGCGCCGCGTGCCTTGGCGGCGCCACCCGGCGCGGCATCGAACATGATCGCCTTGATGCCGCCCTGCGCCGTCACCTGGGCGATGCCGCGCCCCATGGCGCCGGTGCCGACGATGCCCACACAGAGATCGGGGCGGTTGATGTCGAGAGTCATATGATTTTCCTTCCGCCTACTTCCGGGCCGTCCTGCGCCCCTGGGGGCGATATGCGCTCCCAGGTTCGGCCATTCCCCCAGTGCGATCCGCGGCGTCGAGCCGACCGAGCAGGGCGAGCGCGCGCTTCGGGTTGCCACGCGCGGCCATGAGCCGGAAGCGAACCTCCGCGTCGTGAGCCGACAGTGTCGCCGTCGCCATCTCCTCGATCAGCTTGTTGATGCTGACGCCACGCGTGCGCGCCAGGTCGCGCAGGCGCGCATGGGTCGCATTGGGCATCCGGATGGTCAAGGTGGACATGGAAACTCCTTGAGGAAGGCCGCCGGGGTGAGGACCCGTACCGAAGGAAACAACAGCTCCCCGCTCTTCAGATCCCGGACATTGTGGGTGACGATGGCCATGGCGCCGCCGGCAACCGCCAGCTCGACCAGATGATTGTCGGCTTCATCGCGCAAGTTGGGGCGCCACAGGTAGTAGACATTCACCCAACGGCCGACCGACGCGAGTGCCGCAAGCAAGGCCTCCCGGTCACGGTCGCTTGCGAGGCCTTCCGGGATCCCTGGCGAGAGAAGCGCATATTCGTACTCTGCGAGAAGGGCCGATCCGAAAAGAGGTTCATACTCACCCGACAGGCATCCACGAAGAACCTGCCGAGCGGCGCCGCCACCCGACCTCACTGCAGCGACAATGACATTCGTATCGACGACAATCGAGATCACCCACGACAGCATATATGCTGTCACTCGAACCAGCAAACAACCCGTGGTTACGTCTTCGCTGCATATCCGGCCAACTTCAGCCCGCCGGCGATCTCATCGATCGCGGAGGGATCGTCGATGGTGGCCGGCATCTTCCACGGCTGGCCGTCGGCGATCTTCTGCATGGTGCCGCGCAGGATCTTGCCGGAGCGCGTCTTGGGCAGGCGCGGCACGACGATGGCGGTCTTGAAGAAGGCCACCGGACCGATGCGGTCGCGCACCAGCTGGACGACCTCGCGCACGGTGTCCTGGTGCGGGCGGTCGACGCCGGCCTTCAGCACCAGGAAGCCGAACGGCACCTGGCCCTTGAGCTCGTCGGCGACGCCGATCACGGCACACTCGGCGACGTCGTCGTGCGCGCCCAGCACCTCCTCGATCTGGCCGGTCGACAGGCGATGGCCCGCCACGTTGATCACGTCGTCGACGCGGGTCATCACCGAGACGTAGCCGTCGTCGTCGATGAAACCGGCATCGCCGGTCTTGTAATAGCCCGGGAACTCCGTGAAGTAGCCCTCACGGTAGCGCTCGTCGGCATTCCACAGGGTCGGGAAGGTGCCGGGCGGCAAGGGCAGCCGGGCGGCCAGGGCGCCGACCTCGCCGCGCTTCATCGGCGCGCCCTGCTCGTCGAGCACCTCGAGCTGCCAGCCCGGCGAGGGCACCGAGCACGAGCCCGGCTTGATCGGCATCGGCTCTAGTCCGACGAAGTTGCCGCAGATCGCCCAGCCGGTCTCGGTCTGCCACCAATGGTCGACGATCGGCACGCCAAGCAGCTTCTGCGCCCACTGGATGGTCGGTGGGTCACCGCGCTCGCCGGCGAGGAACAGCGTGCGGAATTGCGAGAGATCGTAGCTCTTCAGGAGCTTGCCCTCGGGGTCCTCCTTCTTGATGGCTCGGAAGGCGGTGGGCGCGGTGAACAGCGCCATCGCCCTGTGCTCGGAGATGACCCGCCAGAAGGCGCCGGCATCGGGCGTACCGACCGGCTTGCCCTCGTACAGGACGGTCGTCGCACCATGGATCAGCGGGCCGTAGACGATGTAGCTGTGGCCGACCACCCAGCCCACGTCCGAGGCGCACCACCAGACCTCGCCCGGCTGCACGCCGTAGAGATGGCGCATGCTCCAGGCCAGCGCGACGCAGTAGCCGCCATTGTCGCGCACCACGCCTTTGGGCTGGCCGGTCGTGCCCGAGGTATAGAGAATGTACAGCGGGTCGGTCGACTCGACCGGCACGCAACCGTGCGGTGCCGCGGTCTCGACCGTCTCGTTCCAGTCGAGATCGCGGCCCTTGACCATGCCGGCGGGCGCCTGCCATCGCTGGAAGACGATGCAGCGCGGCACCTTGTGGCCGGCGAGCTCGATGGCTTGGTCGAGCAGCGGCTTGTACTTCACCACGCGGCCCGGCTCGATGCCGCACGACGCGGTCAGCACCAGCTTTGGCGTGCAGTCGTCGATGCGGGTTGCCAGCTCGTTGGCGGCAAAGCCGCCGAACACTACCGAATGCACCGCCCCCAGCCGGGCACAGGCCAGCATGGCCATCACCGCCTCGGGAATCATCGGCATGTAGATGATCACCCGGTCGCCCTTGCGCACGCCTTGCGCGGCGATGGCGCCGGCGAGCTTCGCCACCTGGTCGCGCAGCGCGCGATAGGTGAAGCTCTTCTTGCGCGTGGTGACCGGCGAATCGTAGATCAGCGCGACCTGCTCGCCGCGGCCGCGCTGCACGTGGCGGTCGAGCGCGTTGTAGCAGGTGTTGAGCTCGGCGCCGGGGAACCAGCAGCAGAAGGGCGGATTGGACGCATCCAGCACCTTGTCCCACGGCCGGGTCCAGTCGATGGCGGCCGCCTGCTCGGCCCAGAAGCCCGCTGGATCGCTCAGCGAGCGCGCATGCAGCGCGCGGTAGGTGTCGCCCACGGCCATGGTCGTGTCCCCTTGCTTTCTCCGCGACAGGCTTAGCCTCGCGCGCAAAACCTCGCAATGCGCCATGGTCGGCCGACGAGCTCGATATCAAACTGGAGTGGACCCCGCCCTTCGTGGGACAATGCCCGGCGTCTTATGACAGCGGGATCCAAGGCATGGCGAAGGGCAAATCGGGCACAGGCAAGTCGAGCAAGGGCGGCAAAGCTTCCGGGGCGACCCGGCGGCCGGGCGCGCGCAAGGCCGCAAAGTCGAGGAAGCCGGTGCGGAAGGCGGCCAAGCGGAAGGTCGCGGCCAAGAAGAAAGGCGTCCTCACGAAGCCGGTCGCCCGGCCGGCGCTGCGTCGTGCGGTGAAGGGGCGCCCGTCGGTCGGTCGCATCGCCGCGCCGCGGCCCGCCCTGCACAAGGCCCCCACGCTGTCGGCCAACATCTACGAGCGCGACCTCGACAAGACCGCCGCCAACTATGCGCCCCTGACGCCCCTGCAGTTCATCGAGCGCAGCGCCAGCGTCTATCCCGAACGCGTCGCCATCGTGCACGGCGAGCGCCGGCAGAGCTGGGCCGAGACCTATCGGCGTTGCCGCCAGCTCGCCTCGGCGCTCGAGAAAGTGGGCATCGGCGTTGGCGACACAGTGGCGATCATGGCACCCAACATCCCCGAGATGTACGAGGCACATTTCGGCGTGCCGATGACGGGCGGCGTCCTGAACTCGCTGAACACCCGCCTCGATGCGGCGATGATCGCCTTCATCCTCGACCACAGCGAGACCAAGGTCCTGCTGGTCGACCGCGAGTATCACCGCGTCGCCACCGAAGCGCTGGCGATCGCCAAGGTCCAGCCGATGGTGGTCGACATCGACGACCCGGCCTGCGACGACCGCGCCCAGATCGGCGACACGACCTACGAGGAGTTCATCGCGTCAGGCGATCCCGACTACGCCTGGGAGTACCCGGCCGACGAATGGAACGCCGTGTCGCTCAACTATACATCGGGCACCACCGGCAACCCCAAGGGCGTCGTCTTCCATCATCGCGGCGCCGCGCTCGCGGCCTACGGCAACGCCACGCAATGGCCGATCGGCCTGCATCCGGTCTATCTCTGGACGCTGCCGATGTTCCACTGCAACGGCTGGTGCTTCCCGTGGACGCTGGCGCTGGTCGCCGGCACCAGCATCTGCCTGCGCCGCGCCAACGCCGCGACCATCTACGCCGCCCTCGCCGAGCATGGCGTGACGCACATGTGCGGCGCGCCGATCATCATGCAGTTCATCATCGGCGCCACGCCGGCAGAGCGCCGGCCGCTGCCCCGCCGCGTCGAGTTCATGACCGCCGCTGCGCCGCCGCCGGCCGCCGTCCTGGAGGCTCTCGAGAAGGAGAATTTCCGCGTCACTCACGTCTATGGCCTCACCGAAGTCTACGGCCCTGCGACCGTCTGCGCGTGGCACGAGGAGTGGGACGCCCTGCCCTCGCACGAGCGCGCCCGGCTCAAGGCGCGCCAGGGCGTGCGATATGCCGCCGAGGACGGCGTCACGGTGATGGATCCGACCACCATGCAGGAGGTGCCGCGCGACGGCAGCACGATGGGCGAGGTGATGTTCCGCGGCAACCTCACCATGAAGGGCTACCTCAAGAACCCGACGGCGAGCCGCGAGGCGTTCGCCAACGGCTGGTTCCACTCCGGCGATCTCGGCGTGCTGCACGAGGATGGGTACATCGAGCTGCGCGACCGCTCGAAGGACGTCATCATCTCGGGCGGCGAGAACATCTCGACCATCGAGGTCGAGGGCGTGATCATCGAGCACCCGGCGGTGGCCAATGTCGCCGTCGTCGCCAAGCCCGACGAGAAATGGGGCGAGACACCGTGCGCCTTCGTGGTGCTGAAGCCCGGGGCGGTGGCGACAGTGGAGGAGATCATCGCCCACTGCCGGGCCAATCTCGCCTCCTACAAGTGCCCGCGCTACGTCGTGTTCCGGGACCTGCCGATGACCTCGACGGGCAAGGTTCAGAAGTTCGTCCTGCGCGACTGGGCCAAGGCGGTGTAGTGCCAGACACAGATACCATCGCCGTGCCATAATCGGGCGGCTATCCTGAGCCGCGACATGGCCGGCTCAACGACGTTGATCGTCACGACGAAAAGCGGCGTGCGCCCCCGCGGCGTGCGCGGCGAGCCGCTGCACAATGCCGCGCCGCAGCTGCTCCGGGTGGTGCGCCGCCGCCTCGGCGACGCGGCAGCCGACCTCCTGGCCGAGCCACAGCTGCACGAGGACGGCAAGGCGATCGACTGGCATGCGGGCTGGCCTGGCGCCGTGCAGCCGCTGTCGGCGCTGGCACCCGCGCACCGCGACGAGGTGATGGCCGGCATCGACAAAAGCCTGGCCGACATCCGCCGCCTCGGCGATTCGCTGGCCGGAACGGGGCCGCGCGAGGAGAGCGGCATCGTCGGCCTGTCGCTGCAGCTCGCTGCCCGAGCGCCGTCCGAATCCTTCGTTTTCATCGTCGGCGGGCGGCCGGTCATCGTCTGCTGGGGGTACGAGAAGGAGGCCGTGGCGGGATTGCTGCCGATGAGCCTGGCGGCGGCGCCGAGCGCGCCGGTTCGTCGTCCCGTGCTCGAGGCGCCGGTCGGCCGGCCGGTAGCGGCAACAGTGCGGCCGGCGAGTGCCGCCATTCCCTGGGTCCGCGCGCTGCTGGTCGCGCTGCCGCTGCTGGCCCTGCTGCTCGGTGGGGCGTGGCTGTTGCGCGGCCTGCTGCCCGGCGATCCGGAGCAGAGCCTGGCGACGCGCGAAGGACCGCCGGCGCCGGCACCGGCCGAAGCGCCGCCCGATCCCCTGCCTGCCCTGAAAGCTGCATTCTCGACCGAGGAATCGCGTGGCCGCGTCCTTCAGGTCGAGCTTTCGCTGATCGAGGCCGAGCTGCGCAAACGCATTGCCGAGTGCAAGCCGGCACAGCCGCCCAAGCCTCCCCAGGTCGCCGTCGCGCCGCCGCCCTCGCCGGCTCCCCCACCGCAGTCCCAACCCAGGGCGACGCCGGCGCCGGCACCACCACCGCCGCCTCCGATCCAGAGCCGGCGGAACGACGGCCGGCTGCGCCTGCCGCCGGCGCCGACCAACAACTACAAATTCATGGAAGGATGCTGGCGCACCGATCCGTTCCGCCACGAAGCCGTGCAGCAGCAGCCCGGCGTGTCGACCTACTGCTTCGACGCCGGCGGCAACGGCCAGCTCGAATGGCGGCGCGGACGCACGGCGTGCCGCACGCGCGCGCAGTCGCGCTTCGACGGCGCCGTGCTGCTGCTGCGCGACAGCGATTCGAGCTGCAACGACGGCTCGCGCTGGTACGCCGACCAGCTGGTCTGCAGGCGTGGCGCCGGCGATGTCGCGCATTGCAGCGGGACGTCGCGCGGCGCCTACGGCCCGGTCTCCTGGACGGTCAACCTGCACAAGCTGAACTGAGGGGGTCGGTGCGGCGATAGCGCGGGCGCGCCTGCTGTTGCGCGTCCACGGATCGGCGATGGTCGCGTCGCTTTCGGCAGAGAATGCGCGACCTCGATCGGCGCGCCCCCGGGGGGCTCGCGAGAGCTCATCACTCCAAGCCGCCGGCCGCGCGCTGCGGGGCCGGTCCGTCGCTATAGTCGATGCGTCAGTGTCGGGTGCTCGACGACGTAAGTCGGACGATCTCGTCCTTGATGAGCAATTTCTGCTTCTTCAGGCTGCAGATCGCATCGTCGTCGGGATGCGGCCGCAGGTTCTCCTCGCTAATCGCTTGCTCAAGGGATGCATGCTTGGCCTTGAGCGCTTCGATGTGGCCCACGGTGCTCACGGGCGACCTCCGAGCTGGTTGCGGACGTGAAACTCTGACTCTGACATTGGCGGCTGTCACGACAAATCAAGAGCCATCCCGCGCCTGTGCATAACCCGGTACAGTGACTTGCCTCAGGCCCGCACCGGCGCTCCGGCAACGACGCGGGCAATCTCCTCGTCGAGCAGCACGGGGAACGTCGCTTTCATCAGGGTCACGACGGCCGCCCGGTCCTTGGCGTCGGGAACGACGCCGAGACAGACCGCGTAGACGCCGAGATTGCCGACGGCAGCCCGCATGCGCTTCTCCACCGGGCGGTCGCGGTCGGCCGGCGGGGCATGCAGGCCGGCAAGCTCGAGCTGCTCGGCATGCTCGGCGGCGAGCTCGGCGTCGGCGACCCGGCGGCGCACCGCGTCGACCGTCTCGGGCAGGGCCTGCGGCCACGGCCGATCCTTGAGCAGGCGGCGCATCTGGCGCAGCGGCCGCACCACGTCGGCCTGCCAGGCGTCGCTCGCCTTGAGGATGACCCGCAGCCGGTCGGCCGTCAGGGTCGGACGGCCCGACGCGCCCAGCCAGCAGCAGAACAGCAACACGTTGACGTCGCAGCCGCGGCGTTCCTGCAGATCGATGCAGGCCTCCGCCACGCCCTCGCCGGCATAGAGCTCGAGCGAGAAATTCCAGAACGGATGGGGCAGAAAATCGGACACCGGTATGGCTTCCCAAGGGCGGGGCGAAGGGGTACACGGCGCAGGGCGGCGTGGCTAGCCCGCCGGGACGAGTACGCCGAGAATGACCATTCCGCCATCGGAGCCGCTGGACACCGAGGCCATCAGGGCCAAGCTGGAAGCGCTGAGGAGCGAGCACCGCGACCTCGACGAGGTGATCGATCGCCTGGTCGAGAAGCCGCCGTTCGACCAGCTGCAGCTGCAGCGCCTGAAGAAGCGCAAGCTCGGCCTCAAGGACCAGATCATCAAGCTCGAGAGCCGGCTCATCCCCGACATCATCGCCTGAAGGACGCGCGCGACAAATCGATGGCCAGGAAATCCGTGAAAGCCAAGCCGCCCGGTCTCCGTCCTCTCGTCGGCCTGATCATGGGCAGCCAGTCGGACTGGACGACCATGCGCCATGCCGCCGAGGCCCTCCAATCGCTCGGCGTGCCGTTCGAGGCGCGCATCGTGTCGGCCCATCGAACGCCACGCCGCATGATGTCCTATGCCGCCGCCGCCAAGGGGCGCGGCCTCAAGGTGATCATCGCCGCCGCCGGCGGGGCGGCGCACCTGCCCGGCATGACGGCCTCGATGACCCCGCTGCCGGTGCTCGGCGTGCCGATCGAAAGCGCTGCGCTGAAGGGCCAGGACAGTCTTCTTTCCATTGTCCAAATGCCGGCCGGAATCCCCGTCGGCACGCTCGCGATCGGCCGCGCCGGCGCCATCAACAGCGCCCTGCTGGCGGCCAGCATCGTCGGTCTTGGCGATGCCAAAATTCTGCGCGCCGTCGAGCGATGGCGCGCCCGTCAGACGGCCGCGGTCGCCCGCGTGCCGACTGACGACGCACCCGCCTCGCACCGTCAGCAATGATCGCGCCTTCGATCGTTCCACCCGGGTCGACCATCGGCATCCTGGGCGGCGGCCAGCTGGGCCGCATGACCGCCTTGGCCGCCGCCCGCCTGGGTTACCGATGCCTGGTCTATGCGCCGGACGAGCACGCGATCGCGGGCGACGTCGCCGCCGGATGCGTGCGCGGCGCCTACGACGATGAGACAGCGCTGCGGCGCTTCGCCGATCAGGTCGATGTCGTGACCTACGAGTTCGAGAACGTGCCGGAGGCGGCGGTCGCGGCCTGCCTCGAGGTCAGGCCGGTGCGGCCCGGCATCAAGCCGATTCATATCGCCCAGCACCGGCTGCGCGAGAAGCAGTTCTTCGCGTCGCTCGGCATCGGCACGGCCGCCTACCAGCCCGTGCGCAGCGACGCCGAGCTGGCGGCCGCCACCCTGCTGCCCGGCATCCTCAAGACCTGCCGGGAAGGCTACGACGGCAAGGGCCAGGCGCGGGTCCGTGACCGGGCGTCGCTCGCCGCGGCCTGGGAGAAGCTCGGCCGGCGCGACTGCATCCTCGAGGCGCTTGTCGATTTCCGCTGCGAGGTGTCGGCCATTGTCGCGCGCGGCCTGGACGGGGCAATGCGTTGCTTCCCCATAGGGCTCAACGAGCATCGCGACGGTATCCTGCGGACCACCACGGTTCCCGCCGACCTGCCGGCCGACGTGCTCGCCACGGCCGAGCGCCTCGGCCTCGCGCTGGCGCGCGGCCTCGATCTCGTGGGGCTGGTGGCGCTCGAGATGTTCGTCACCGGCGACGGCACCGTGCTCGCCAACGAGATGGCGCCGCGACCGCACAATTCAGGTCACTGGACGATCGACGCCTGCGCTACCAGCCAATTCGAGCAGCTGGTGCGCGCCATATGCGGCCTGCCCCTGGGCCCGGTCGACGTCATGGCGCCGTCGCGCATGGAGAACCTGATCGGCGGCGAGGCCGACGACTGGCCCCGTCATCTCGCCGACCCGTCGGCCAGGCTGCATCTCTACGGCAAGACGTCGGCGCGTCCCGGCCGCAAGATGGGTCACGTCACCTTCGTGCAGCCCGCTGCGTCGGGCCGGCCGCCCACGACCTGACCTGCGACTTCAGCTTCTCGATCTTCATCACGTCGTCGATGCGCCGGTCGAGGAAGGCCCAGGTCGCCTCGCTGCCGGGCGATCGGTCGCTCAGCCAGTAGAGCAGGGTCGCCGAGTAGACGCCCGCGAGGGTCGCCCGCTTAGTGTAGAAGTTGAAGTCGGTGCTGGTGTCGCCGGCGGCGTACCACATCGCATCGACTGTCTTGTAGAGGAGCTTGAGCGCCAACCCGGCATTGAACGGCAGGGACAGGGCCGCCAACGCCCGCCGCGCCGCCTCGCGCTCGCCGGCATGGCGCTCCAGGCGAATGCGCACAGCGGCCCTGATGCGATCACGGATCTTGAGGCTGGCCACCCCCTCCTTTTCCATGTCCTCGACGGTGCGCAGGTCGGCGCGTTCGCTGGCGAAGGTCAGGACCTGCAGGGCGCCACCCGGAAACAGCCGGTCGGCCTCGCCGGCCGGCAGCGCGAGCTGGCGCGCCGCCGCAAGGACGGCCGTCCGGGTCCAGCCCTCGAACGCCGCCTCGGCAGCCACGGCGTCTGCCAACCGGTCGCGCAGAGACGCATCAGGGTCGGGCGCAGATGTGGATTTCGGGCTGTTTCCAGGGCTCATGAGGCGGAATATAGGCGCCTGACCGGGGCTTCCCAAGGGTTCTGCCCTGTGATACCTACGCCGCCTCTGAATTGCCCCCGGAGCAGTTTCCGGGGCGCCAGTCCATGCATGGAAGGAAGCGACCGAAGTGCAAGTACTCGTTCGTGAGAACAACGTCGATCAGGCGCTGCGCGTCCTCAAGAAGAAGATGCAGCGCGAGGGGATCTTCCGCGAGATGAAGCTCCGCCGCAATTACGAGAAGCCCTCCGAGCGTCGCGCGCGCGAGCGCGCCGAGGCGATCCGCCGGACCCGCAAGCTGATGCGCAAGCGCATGGAGCGCGAGGGCTACTAGCCCCTCCCTGCCTCTTCAGGCGGCGGCGAAATACGAAAGGTTCTTCGCTGCTTTCGGGATGACATCGAGCCTGTCACCCCGAACGCAGCGATGGACCTTTTTGCTTTTTGCAACGAAGTCGGGGAGGTATCGCCGCCGCCTGCGCTGAGCGAAGCCGAAGCGCCATACGGCGACGGGGTCATGCGCTGCGGGCGCGCCACTCCAGTGGCGCGTCATTGGTTCGACAGACGAAGAAAAGACGCGCCACAGGAGTGGCGCGCCCCCAGCGATGAGATCGTGAAACCTCCCCAGCGCAGCTGGGGAGGTGCATTTTCTCAGTTCAGCCCGTACAGGCGGGCGACATTGTCGTGCACGATCTTCTTCTGCACGCTCGAGGAGAAGCCGGCGAGATTCTGCTTCAGGGTCTCGCGCGAGTTCGGCCAGATGCAATCGGGGTGCGGGTAGTCGGCGCCCCAGATGATGTTGTCCTCGCCGATCAGCGGGACGATTGGCTCGAGATACTTGTCCTGCTGGTAGGTGACGTAGCCCTGGCGGCGGAAATAGTCGCTCGGCTTCATCGTGAAGCCGAGGTCGCGCGCGCGGTCGTGATACTCGGTGTCGAGGCGGTCGAACACATAGGGCAGCCAGGTGACGCCCGACTCGCCCAGCACGAAGTTGAAGTCGGGATACTTGTGGCAGGCGCCGGAGGCGAGCAGGGAAACCAGCACCTCCATCGTGTCGAGCTGGAACAGCGCCGACCGCACCAGCCGCCACTGCGTGAAATATTTCTTCTCCATCTCCGGCGTGTCGGGCGCGCGCACCGCCTTGAAGCCGGTCGAATGGAAGGAGATCGGGAACTTGCACTCGGCCGCCGCTTCCCACAGCGGATACCATTCGTGCTGGTACATCGGGACGGACATCCGCTTGAAGGCGAGGTCGCCGCCCTTCAGCCCCATCCTGGCGCAGCGCCGCACCTCGGTTGCCGCGGCCGCGGGATCCGTGTTGGGGATGATGGCCAGTGGAAACACGCGGTTGGGATCGGAGCGCTTGGCAAAGTCGGCCGCCCAGTCGTTGTAGCGCGCGTTGACCCACACCCGCAGGTCGGCGTCGTCGATCAGGTCGTTGACCATCAGGCAGCCGTAGATGATCTCCTTCTCGAGACCGTCACGGTCGAGATCGGCGATGCGCAGCTCGGGCGTGGTCGGGCGTGGCTGGGCGCCAGGGTAGCTGTTCCATTCGAAGCCGGCTTCCTTCATCTCGTCGACGTGGCCGAACGAGCCCTTGGTGTAGGGCAAGAAGCCCGGCCCGACGCCGTTCCACATGCCGCGGTCCTTGTCGTCGACGAACCAGTGCTGGCCGTCGTTACGCTCCTCGACGCGCGGCGCCAGCTTTTTCCACTTGGCCGGCGCCTGTGACGACCAGAGGTCGGTCGGGCAGTAGGTCAAGTCGATGTGGTTGTCACCGGAGATAAGCTTGTGATCCATGGCACGGTCCCTCGGTCGTCAGTGGATGCCAGGGCATGGCCCGAACCCCGACATGCTACGGTTATCACCGGGGAAGCCAAGCGCTAGTTGAGCATCCGTCCCGCGGGGCGGACGGTGCCCAAAGTGGTCATCGCCGTGAGCGCGCCACTCCAGTGGCGCTCATGGGCTGCTAGAGGAGAAACAGATGAGCGCCACAGGAGTGGCGCGCTCCCAGCGATGAATCATGACCCTCCGCCCCGCAGAATGGGGCGCCTCCCCGGCATGGCTGCGGAGGAAAACGACTACCGGCACTCCAGGTAGGCGTGGATGCGCGAGTTGCCCTGGTGGATCGCCCAGCAGAGCGGCGTGCTGCTTCAGGGCGGCCCAGGTGCCAAAGCCAAAGCTCGCCGCAACCTGGCGCTGCGCTGCGCTTCGGCGAGGCCGAGCAGCTTGTCCCTGGCCCAGCGCTTGGCCTCCTTGCGCAGATGCTCCCCGGAGGGGCGCGTCGGCAACATACGGTTGGCGTCGTTGGACATGAGTCTCCCTTTCCCCGAAGGCTCGATGTCCGCTCGCGGGCAGGAAAGGTCGAACGACCGAATGGCTGGCATGAGGCGGGCTGAGCCCTCTCCGCGGACAGGTGGCCGCCTCGATCGGCCATGGCGCCACGATGCCTGCGGCCACGAGCGCCTCTCAAGCCCTTCACGGCCGCCCATCACGGCAAAATGGCGATGGCAGTCCCGGCACCTTCCTTGCACAGTGGCGTCATGGCCAAGCATCCCTACACCATCATTCGCGGCGGCAAGCTCCTGGACATCGCGAGGCGCAGCGCCGCTCCTGCAGACATCCTGATCAAGGGCGACACCATCGCCGCGATCGGCCGGCCCGGCCTCGCCGCCCCTGCGGGAGCGACGACCATCGACGCCGCCAACCGTCTGATGCATCCGGGGCTGGTCAATGCGCATACGCACGGGCCTGGCAATCTCGGCAAGGGTATGGGCGATCTGTGGTCGCTCGAGCTGCTGCTGACGGCAAGCCCGTGGATCGGCGGCGGCCGCACGCTCGAGGACAAGCACCTGTCGAGCCTGATCGGCGCCTGCGAAATGGTGATGAAGGGCTGCACCGCCGCCTACGACCTCGCCGCCGAGTTCCCGCTGCCGTCGGTCGACGGCCTCTCGGCGATGGCCAAGGCCTACGAGGAGGTCGGCATGCGCGCCGTGCTGGCGCCGATGGTCGCCGACCTGACCTTCTTCGAGGCTATCCCCGGCCTGATGGAGCGCCTGTCGCCGGCTCTGCAGAAGGAAGTCGAGACCTATCGTCTGGCGCCGTGGAAGGCGACCACCCGGCAGATGCGAAAGGCCTTCCAGAAGTGGCCGTTCGAGAAGGTGACGCTCGCGGTCGCACCGACAATCCCGCACCATTGCACCGACGATTTCATGATCGCCTGCCGCGATCTGGCGCGCGAGTTCGACCTCGGCATCCACAGCCACGTCGCCGAATCGAAGGTCCAGGTGGTGGCGGGCTACAAGCGCTACGGCAGCTCGCTCGCCGCCCACATGGACGAGCTGGGCCTGGTCAACGAGCGCTTTACCGTGGCGCACGGCGTCTGGCTCGACGCCGACGACATGAAGCGGCTCGGCGATCGCGGTGCCTCGGTGGCGCACAATCCCGGCTCCAACATGCGATTGGGCAACGGGCTCGCCGACATGCGCGGCATGCTCGCCGCCCAGATCAATGTCGGCATCGGTACCGATGGCGCCAACTGCTCCGACAATCAGAACATGTACGAGGCGATGCGGCTGGCGTCGTTCGCCTCCAAGGTGCAGGGCCCCGACTGGCAGCGCTGGATCACCACGACCGAGACGCTGCGCGCGGCGACGGAGGGGGGCGCCCGCGCGCTCGGCCTCGACAAGCAGATCGGCCGCATCGCGCCGGGCTACAAGGCCGACATCGTCCTCCTCGACCTGCATCACATCAACTGGATCCCGCTCAACGACCCGGTGAACGCGCTGGTGCACACCGAGGACGGCAGCGCCGTCCACTCGGTCATGGTCGGCGGCCGCATGATCGTCGAGAACCGCAAGCTGCTCACCGTCGATCTCGCCCGGCTCGCCGCCAAGGCCGAGGAATCACGCGTGCGGCGCGAGAAGGTCACCGCGCCGGCGAAGAAGCTCTACCAGCGCCTCGAGAAGGTCGTCGGCACCTTCTGCCCCGGCCTCGCAAAGGCACCCCTGCACATCCATCGCTACGGGGCCAGCCATCACGCGCATTGAGGGTCACCGGCCCAGGAAGTTCATCTCTCTTGTCATCCTGGGCGCAGCGAATGATCTCATCGCCGGAAGCTTCAATTGCACGCGTCGCGGGCGACGATGAGTTCCTTCACCTCGTTCAGGACGACAGGAGAACGGCGCGGCCGTTCGCCTTGGCGAGCTTAGTCGGCGTGCCGGTCGAAGGCGAAGCGGGACGAATCGGTCAGCGGGCGCTCCATCAGCCAATGGATCTCGGTCTCGCCGGTGACGACGAAGCCATGCCGCCGGTATAGCGAACCCACCGGATTCCACTTGAGGTACTCGAGCCTGACCGGCAGGGACGTGGCGTCGCTGAACTCCAGGCAATGGCGCAGGATTCGATGGCCCAGCCCGAGGCGCTGGAATTCGGGATACAGGTAGAACTCACCGAACCGGACGTGCGAGGCCAGGCGCATCAGGGATACCGTGCCGACCGCACGCTCGCGCCATACGATGCGCGTGAACGGCTTCTCCTCGAAGCGCTCCCGATGCAGCCGCCTCTGCAGCGCCTCGTCCCAACCCCAGCGCGTCTCGATGTAGCCTCTCATCGCGGCGCGCTTGGCGTCGAACGTATACTCGAACGCCCGTTCAACCTGCGGCAGGGCGAAAAACTGCACGTCCGGCGGCAGGTCGGGCAGGTGGAGCCGCGCGGCGTCGGTCATCCGGCCTTGCCGGGATCGATCAGCCTGAGGATCGCCGCCTCGAGCTCGGGCACGTCGGTCACGACGGCATCGGGCTCCTCGGCCTGATGGCGCGGACGCTGGCGGCGGTGACGGCCGCCGCGCAACTGGATTGCCGCCATCCCGAGCGCCTTGGCCGGCACGATGTCGTTGTCGATGCGGTCGCCGACCATGATGCAGTCGGCCGGCGGAACACCGAGCGCCTCGGCCGCCGCCAGAAAGGCGCGCGGATCGGGCTTGCGCAGGCCGGTGACCCCGCTCAGCCCGTGATGGCCGAACAGGTCGCCGATGCCGGCGCGATCGAGTCGGGCGCGCGCCGACTCGGGCTGATTGGCGACGATGCCGAGTGCCATCCCGCGCTCGCGCAGCCGGCGCAGCAGGCCGTCAATCTCCGGCCGCAGCTGGAACACCTCGAGATTGCCCACCATGGCGCGAACGCGCTGGCGGACCCGCTCGATCGTGCGCGGGTCGCCGCCGCACAGCGTCTCGACCATGTGGGCATAGGCGTCGGGCGCGAAGACCGCGACCGCCGTCTCCGAGGCCTCGTCGATCGCGGCCTGGTCGACCCGGATTCCCTCCAGCCCGCAGGCCGAGGCGATCGCGCCGTCGACCGCGCTCTCCCAGGCGAACTCGAGGTCGATCGGCCCGCCGACATCGAACAGGACAGCGCGATAGGACATGCCGGATGATCGCCGATCGGGGCGGCGTTCGGCTACAGGAGCTTCAGGTAGTAGGCCAGGCGATCGTCGGGCGGGGCGTCCGCGCCATGATCCGCCGACAGCACGAACACGAACCCCATCGACTCGTAGAACCGCCTGGTCCGTTGATACTGTTCGTAGGGATCGTCGGGATGCAGGGTCATGACGAACAAGTACCTTACACCCTGCTCCCTGCGCTGGCCTTCGACCAGCTCGACCAGCGCCCGCCCGATCCCGTCGCGGTGGTAGTCGGGGTCGACACCCAGCCAGTAGATCTCGGTGCTGGCCGCAGAGTGTCGCTTGACCAGCAGCAGCCCCAGATCGCGCCCGTCGCGGCGCGCTGCCCAGCCCTCGAGCGCTTCTGCCCGCTCCGCGTAGTGCCGATTGGACTCCGGCCGGCCGAACCATAGCCCAAGACCGGCCGTCAATTCCTCGATCAGCCGGCGCCTGCGGTGCAGGTCGCCTTCCCGGACAACCTCGAGGCTCAGTGCGCCGAGCCTTCCAGTGCCTTGACGATGTTCTCGCACATCGCCTTGGCGTCGGCGAACAGCATCATGGTGTTGTCGCGGAAGAACAGCTCGTTGTCGACGCCGGCATAGCCCGAGGCCATGCCGCGCTTGACGAACAGCACTGTCTGGGCGCGCTCGACGTCGAGGATCGGCATGCCGTAGATCGGGCTTGCCGGGTCGGTCTTGGCGGCCGGGTTGGTGACGTCGTTGGCGCCGATCACGAAGGCCACGTCGGTCGAGGCGAAGTCGCGGTTGATGTCGTCGAGCTCGAAGACCTCGTCGTAGGGCACGTTGGCCTCGGCCAGCAGCACGTTCATGTGGCCGGGCATGCGGCCGGCAACCGGGTGGATGGCGTAGCGGACCTGCACGCCCTCCTTCTTCAGGAGATCGGCCATCTCGCGCAGCGCGTGCTGGGCCTGTGCCACCGCCATGCCGTAGCCCGGGACGATGATGACCGATTGGGCGTTCTTCATCAGGAACGCGGCATCCTCGGCCGAGCCGGCCTTGACCGGCTTGTCGGACTTGGCATGGGGCGCGCCCGCCGCCGAGGAATCGGTCCCGAAGCCGCCCAGGATCACGTTGAAGATCGAGCGGTTCATGCCCTTGCACATGATGTAGCTCAGGATCGCGCCCGACGAGCCGACCAGCGCCCCGGTGACGATCAGCGCCGTGTTGCCCAGGGTGAATCCAATGCCGGCGGCAGCCCATCCCGAGTAGGAATTGAGCATCGACACGACCACCGGCATGTCGGCGCCGCCGATCGGCAGGATCAGCAGGAAGCCCAGCGCCAGCGCCAGCACGATCAGCAGCACGAAGGTGACGGGATGGCCGCGCACCGCGAACCACACCAGCAGGACGACCAGGACGATGCCGATCAGCGCGTTGAGCGGGTGCTGGCCGCGGAATATCAGCGGCGCGCCGGAGACGAGGCCCTGCAGCTTGGCGAACGCCACCACCGAGCCGGTGAAGGTGATGGCGCCGATCACCGTTCCCAGGCCCATCTCGATCAGGCTGTGCGCCTTGATCTGGCCAGGCGTGCCGAGGCCAAAAGCCTCCGGCGACACGAAGGCCGCGGCGGCGACGAAGACCGCCGCCAGCCCGACCAGCGAATGGAATGCCGCGACCAGCTGCGGCAACGCCGTCATCTGGATACGCATGGCGACGACCGCGCCGATCGCGCCGCCGATGATCAGGCCGACGATAATCAGCCAGGGCGAGACGACACCCGGCGTCGCCACGGTGACGCCGATCGCCACCGCCATGCCGACGATGCCGTAGAGGTTGCCGCCGCGCGAGGTCTCCGGCGATGACAGGCCGCGCAGGGCCATGATGAAGCAGATGGCCGCAATCAGATAGCCGTAGGCTGCGAGTTCCTGGGTGATCATCCCGTCCGTTCCCCCTGCCCGCGCCTACTTCCGGCCCGGCTTCTTCTTGAACATCGCCAGCATGCGATGCGTGACGATGAAGCCGCCGAAGATGTTGACGGCCGCCAGGATGACCGCGATGGCACCGAAGAACTGGGCGGCGCCCAGGCCCTTGAGGCCGGCCGCCAGCAGGGCGCCGACGATGATCACCGATGACACCGCATTGGTGACCGCCATCAGCGGCGAATGCAGCGCCGGCGTCACCCGCCACACCACGTAGTAACCGACGAAGCAGGCCAGCGCGAAAATGGTGAGCAGCGAGACGAACGGCATGTGGCCGTCCGGGATCGACGCCGTCCCCTGCGCCGCCAGATCCGTGATCTGCTGCGCCACGGCCTTGAGGCTGGTCGCCAGATCCTGCGCCTGGCTGGCGAGCTTGGCCGCCTCGCCGGCTACTTTATCGTCCATGGTTGGCTCCCGGAGCTCGATCTTTCAAAATTGTCGTCGCGTGCACGCCGCGAACAAGTTGCCCTTCAGGCTCCTCTCCCCCGCCGGGGCAGGGCATTCGCATATGGCAAATAGTCCCGTCATCCCGAGCGGAGCCGCCCGAAGGGCGCTGGTTACAGCGCCATTGGCGGCGTAGTCGAGGGACCTTTCTTGCTGGTGCTGCAACAAGAAAGGTCCCTCCACCACGCTTCGCTTCGGTCGGGATGACGGTTTTTTGCCATATGCGAATGCCCTGCCCTGGCGGGGGAGAGGAACATGAAGGCATAGGCGAGGGAGAAGAGCGAAACTCGGCCATGCTCACACCTGGGCCAGCGACGGGTGCACGACCTGGCCGTCGCGCGTCACCAGCGTGCCCTTCACGACCTCGTCGGCCGTGTCGATCTTGAACCCCTTGGTCTCCTTGTCGATCATCGGCGTGATGAAGTTCAGGAGATTGCGCGCGAACAGAGCCGACGAGTCGGTCGGCAGCTCGCCCGGCAGGTTGGCCGGGCCGACGATCTTGACGCCGAACTTCTCGACCGTCTTGCCGAACTCCGACAGCGGGCAGTTGCCGCCTTGCTCGACCGCCATGTCGACGATCACCGAGCCCGGCTTCATCGTCTTGACCATGTCCTCGCTCACCAGCACCGGCGCCTTGCGGCCGGGTATCAACGCGGTGGTGATCACGATGTCCTGGGTCTTGATGTGCTCGGCGACCAGCGCTGCCTGCTTGGCGCGGTACTCCGCGCTCATCTCCTTGGCGTAGCCGCCGGCAGTCTCGGCCGCCTTGAACTCCTCGTCCTCGACGGCGATGAACTTGGCGCCGAGCGACTGGACCTGCTCCTTGGTCGCCGGCCGGACGTCGGTCGCGGTCACGATCGAGCCGAGCCGGCGGGCCGTGGCGATCGCCTGCAGGCCGGCGACGCCGACGCCCATGATGAAGGTACGCGACGGCGCCAGCGTGCCGGCGGGCGTCATCATCTGCGGCAGGATGCGGCCGAAATGATTGGCCGCCAGCAGCACCGACTTGTAGCCGGCGAGATTGGCCTGCGAGCTCAGGATGTCCATCGACTGGGCGCGGGTGATGCGCGGGATGAGCTCGAGCGCGAACGAGGTGACGCCGCCCGCCGCCAGGGCCTGCACCAGCTCGCGATTGGTCAGGGCCGAGAGGGGCGACATCAGCACCTGGCCGCTGCGCAATAGCGCCATCTCGTCGATGCCCTCGGCCGCCGACATCGGCCGCTGGATCTTGAAGATCACGTCGGCGGCCGAGGCCGCCGCGGCCGCATCCGGCACGATCGTCGCGCCAGCCTCCGCATAGGCCTCGTCCGTATAGGCCGCGACGGTTCCGGCGCCCGCCTCGACCATGATCTCCGCCACCCCCAGTCCCTTCAGCTTCTTCACGGTCTCGGGCGTCGCCGCCACGCGCGTCTCGTGCGGCCGGCGTTCTTTGAGAATGGCGATTTTCATGGAGAGCTTGGGTCTGTTGGAGGCCGACGAAGGGGCTGGGTGCACCGCACCATGCACAGCGTCCCTCTCTTTGCCAAGCCGGTTTTTCGCCGCGCGGTGCAGGCATTTACCGCCCGCAGGCGAGCAGTGATACTGAGGCCATGCACCAGCGTCCTGCCATCCTGACCGGCTTTCACTTCACCAGGCTTGCCCTTGCCACCTTCTCCGAGCGCTACGACATCGCCGGTCACATGGATCGGCCCGACCCGGCGCTCGTGCCGGCCGAAGCCCGGCCGCACGTCCAGGCCCTCGTGACCACCGGCAGTGTCGGCGTCTCGGACGCGCTGATGGCCGCCCTCCCCCGCCTGTCGCTGATCTGCTGCTATGGCACCGGCTACGAACGCATCGACATCGAGGCGGCGCGCCGGCGCAACATCATGGTGACGCACGGCGCCGACGCCAACGCGCCCGACGTGGCCGAGATGGCCGTCGGCATCCTGCTGGCCTCGACGCGCCGCATCGCGCGCGCCGACAGGATGATCCGCCGCGGCGACTGGACCAAGCGCATCCCCAACCGCTTCGGCCCGATCGCCGGCCTGACCGGCGGCAAGGTCGGCATCCTGGGCCTCGGCGCAATCGGCATGGAGCTCGTCAAGCGCCTCGCGGGCTTCGACGTGCAGTTCGGCTACTGCAACCGGACCCGGCGCACCGACATCGACTTCCCCTACTTCCCCGACGTGATGACGCTGGCGACCTGGGCCGACTACCTGATCGTCTGCCTGCGCTCCGACGCCTCCAACCGCCACATTATCAACGCCGAGGTGCTGAAGGCGCTCGGCACGCGCGGCCATCTGGTCAACATCAGCCGCGGCTGGGCGGTCGACGAAGCGGCGCTCGCCGATGCCCTGCGCAACAACGTGATCGAGGGTGCCGCCCTCGATGTGTTCGACGAGGAGCCCTACGAAGGCACCGAGCTGCTGCCGCTCGACAACCTGGTGATGACGCCGCACTTCGGCGGCGGCACCGAGCATGCCCAGCGCCGCATGACCGCCATGGTGCGACAGAACCTCGATGCCCATTTCGCCGGCGAGCCCGTGGTCTCCCCCCTGCCCGAGCTGCGCGACATGGCAGAGATGGCGGAGGGGCGGTTGCGGTAGGATTTTCTCCTCCCCAGCCAAGCTGCTACGGAGTGGACAGATCTCGGATGGTCACAGAATCATCTCGGTCATCTCGCACCCTCTGGGACCAAGCGTGAAGATTCGGCCCGGAATCTTGCGTCATTTGCGTCACAGCGTCATTAGCCTCTGAAATCAACGACTTGGCCGTGACGCAACAGAGAGCGCTGCGTCATCGGGAATGGATTTGTGCCGGCGCTGACAGTCACGGGGGTGTCCTTCACGTCGTACGGAGCCTTACCCCCACGCATTATCACAGCACCGCAGGAATTGGTCGGCTGGGTAACCGGGTTGGTTCGCTCCTGCGGCCACGACCGCGTGCCATCGAGGGCACTTGTCCCCGATCGGCGCAGAAGTGCCTCGATAGAACTACGGCGCCGGGTCCCTGCCGATCACCACTTTCGGCCCGGCATCCCGGAACGGCGCCGCGAACCAGACGTCGTAGTAGGCGCGCAGCGCCGAGGGATAGCGGCGCAGCTCGGTCAGGATGCTGTAGGCGGCACCGACGTCGCGGGCCTCGAAGCCCCAGGCATCGATGCCGACGTTGCGTGCCATGTAGAGCGCCCGCGCCAGGTGGAAGCGCTGCGAGACGATCATCAGGCGCTTCTGGCCGTAAATGTCGCGCGCCCGCATCACGGAGTCCCACGTTCGCCAACCGTCGAAATCGCTGTAGATGATCTCCGTCGGAACACCGCGCTCGACCAGGCCAGCGCGCATGGCGCTCGGCTCGTCGTTGATGGTGTCCCGGCTGCCGCTGACGATCAGGTATTTCACCTTACCGGCCTTCCACAGCGCTGCCGCCGCATCGAGACGGTAGACGAAGTAGCGGTTGGGCCCGCCCTCCGGCCCGATCGCCGCCGTCCCAAGGACCAGCGCGGTCTCGATGACCGGAGCCTTCGCGACATCGGAGAACAGGCGCGCATCCGCGAGCGGATCGAGGCGTCGCTCGGCGAACCAGGCCAGCAGCACGACCGCGAGAGCCGATGCGCCGCCAGCCAGCAGGGCGTAAAGGATCAGACGCACGCGTCCTGTCTTGCTGCGCGGCGCACGTGACTGTAAGCCGTCGCCATGCCGCGCCTGTCCACTGCCGAAGCCACCGTCCATTCCCTCCTGCGCCATGGCCTCGACACGGTCTACGCGTTGCCCGGGCTGCACAGCGACCCGCTGTTCGATGCGTTCTACCATGCAGCCGACCGCCTCCGGGTGATCCATCCTCGCCACGAGCAGACGGCCGCCTACATGGCGCTGGGCGCAGCCCTCGTCACTGGCAAGCCGCAGGCCTTCGCCGTGGTGCCGGGACCGGGTCTGCTCAACGCCGGCGCCGCCTTGCTGACCGCCTACGGCATGAATGCGCCGGTTGTGGGGCTGGTCGGGCAGATCCCGCAGGCCGACATCGACAAGGGCCACGGTCACCTGCACGAGATCCACGACCAGCTAGGCCTGATGGGCCATATCACCAAATGGGCCGAGCGCATCCGCAGCCCGCAGGAGGCGCCGGGCCTCGTCTCCCAGGCGATCTGGCAGGCGACGACCGGCCGGCCGCGGCCTGTTGCTCTGGAGTGCGCTCTGGACACCTGGGCCAGACGCGCCGAGGTCGTGCTGCCCGACGCGCCGCTCCCGCTTCCTCCAGAAGCGATCGACGACGAGGCGATCACCGCAGCCGCCCAGATCCTGGGAGCATCCGAGCGGCCAATCATCGTGGTCGGCGGCGGCGCGCTCGACGCGAGCGCCGAGGTGATCCGTCTCGCCGAGCTGCTCGAGGCGCCGGTCAGCTCCTACCGTCGTGGCCGCGGGGTCGTGCCGAGCTCGCATCGCCTGGCCGTCGACATGCCGGTCGGCCATCGCCTGTGGAAGGACGCCGATGCCGTGCTGGCGATCGGCACGCGCTTCCTGATCCAGAATGGCGGCTGGGGCGTCGACGCCAGCCTCAAGGTCGTGCGGCTCGACATCGACGCCGACGAACACGAGCGGATGCGCAAGCCCGACGTGGCGCTGGTCGGCAACGCCGCGCCTCAGCTTCGCGCCCTGATCGACGCCCTGCCGAAGTACAACCGGTCGCGCCCGTCGCGCGCCTCGGAGCTCGAGGGCCATCGTGCCTGGCTGGCCGATCAGTTGTCACGGCTCGAACCGCAGCTTTCTTTCCTGCAGGCCATTCGGCGGGCGCTGCCCGAGGACGGCATCTTCGTCGACGAGGTCTCGCAGATCGGCTTCGCCTCGCGCGTGGCGCTGCCGATCGAGCATCCACGCACCTTCCTGTCGCCGGGTTACCAGGACAATCTCGGCTGGGGCTTCGGCACTGCACTCGGCGCCAAGGCGGCAATGCCGCACCGGAAGGTGCTGGCGATCGCCGGCGACGGCGGCTTCATGTACCAGGTGGGCGAGCTCGCGACCGCCGCCCGACACAATCTCGCGGTCGTGGTCGTGGTGTTCGACAACGGCGCCTTCGGCAACGTAAAGCGCATCCAGCAGGAGCGCTACGGCAACCGCCTGATCGCCTCGGACCTGCAGAATCCCGACTTCGGCAAGCTGGCCGAGAGCTTCGGCATCGCGAGCTTCAAGGCGTTCGACGCCCGGCAACTCGAGGACGCCCTGCACAAGGCCTTCGCCCTGAACGCCCCCGCCCTTGTCTGGGTCCCCCACGGCGACGTGCCGAGCCCATGGGACCTGATCATGATGCCGAAGGTCCGCTGATTGCGACTACCAAGTTCACCGCGAGGGGGTGCTTCCAAGCGCTCTCTTGCCATCCTGAGCGGAGCGAAGGATCTCATCGCCAGCAACAACAAAGCACGCTTTTAGCAGGCGGCGGTAAGGTCCTTCGCTGGCGGCGCTTGCTTCGCAAGCGCCTTACTCAGGACGACAGGAATCGCAAGGTCTCCTGCCCACCGTTCGCATGAACCTCTACAGCACTGGCGGCACGAAGCCGCCGTACGCCTGCTCCAACAGCTGCGCGAACTGGATCGTCGTGGCGTCCTCGAGATAGGGCCCGATGATCTGCACACCGATCGGCAGACCGGTGTCGGAACGCCCGATCGGCGCCACGGTCGCCGGAAGCTGCGCGGCGGTGGCGAGGCCTGCCCAGACGAAGTTGCCGTTGTAGGGCTGGCTCTGCCCGTCCACATCGAGCCGCCGGGCGTTCGGCTCGGCATGATCGTGCTTGAACGCCGCCGTCGGCATCACCGGGCAGAGCACGACGTCACATTGCTTGAACAGTGTCGCCCACTGGCTTTGCAGCCTGGTCCGTGCGTTGGATGCCGCCTCCCAGTCGCGCCAGCCGAGATTGGCGCTGCGGACGAGAATCGCGTCGAGGCTTTGATTGTCGGGGCCCATCGTCGCCGCGATCGAGCGCATCCGTTCGTAGTACTCAGGCGGACGACCCTGGGTCATGATCGGGCCGAGCAGGCGCATGTAGTTGCGGGTCACCTCGGCGAGATCGGGCAGCAGCGGGCTCTGCCGCGCCACGGTGGCCCCCTCCTTGCCGAGGCGATCGGCAAGCTGCGCCAGCGCAGCCCGGATCGTCTCGGCAGTCGGACAGAGTGGATGCGTGTCGATCAGCAGCACGCGGAAATCGCGCAGTGCGCGATGGCGCGGCCGCGGCAGCACCAGCCGCCAGCCGATACCCTCGCGCAGCTCGTCCGGTCCGGCCATCACGTCGAATGCAAGGCCGATGTCCCGGGCGCTGCGCGCCATCGGCCCGACCACGGCCAGGCCGTCGCCGGCCGACGGCAAGGCCGGCTGTCGCGGAAAGTTCTGGCCGCGCCGGGGAACGACGCCGTAGGTCGGCTTGTGGGCGAACACGCCGCAAAAGTGCGCCGGCGTGCGCAGCGAGCCGCCGATGTCCGAGCCGGCCTCGAGGGCCACGTAGCCGGCGGCCAGCGCGGCGGCGGAGCCGCCCGACGAGCCGCCGGGCGTCCGCTCGATGTCGTAGGGGTTATTGGTGGTGCCATAGATCGGGTTCGTGGTCTGCCAGTCGGCGAGGGCCACCGGCACGTTCGTCTTGCCAATGACCACCGCGCCGGCCGCCTTCAGCTTCTGGACGACCACGGCATCCTCGGCAGGCTGCCAGTCCTTGAAGGCGGGGATGCCCCAGGTCGTCGGCAGGCCCGCCACGTTGTACGATTCCTTCACCGTCATCGGCAGCCCGAGCAGCGGCCGGCGCTCGCCGCGGGCCAGCGCCGCGTCGGCGGCGATCGCAGCCCGGCGGGCCCGGTCGAAGTCGCGCACGACAACCGCGTTGATGTGCTTGTCGAGCCCCTCGATGCGGGCAATCGACTGTTCGATCAGCTCGATCGCCGAGACGCGGCGCGCGGCAAGGTCGGCCACCTGCTCGCTGGCGGTGCGATACCACTTGCCGCCCTCCGGCGGCGGCGGCACGGGCGTCGCCGTCTGGCCGAATGCCCGCGTCGTCGTCGCGACGCATGCCGCAGAGACGCCGGCGAGGAATGCCCGGCGGTTGGTCGTGCCGCCTTCCGGCTTGACCGAAGTTGCGTTCATCGAACTCTCTCCCCCATGTCGTCGCGCGGCTTCCCCTGCAGGCCATGATGCATGGTTGCCGTGCATCCTCCAAGTCGTTCGCCGCCGCCCGCCGGAGCAGCGCCGAAGCGCGGCAGGTCTCGCGCACGCTTCCTGTCATCCCGAGCGCGGCGAGTGATCTCACCGCCGGAAGCTTCAAAGCCCGATGGGTTCTTGCCTTTGGTTTCGGCCACGACAGACGCTCCGACCGGGACGACCGATATGCGCGCCCTTGCGGGTCGGTCCTCAGGCCTGCGCAGGACGGTCGGAAGCGACAGCGATTGCCCGCACAATCTGCTCAGGCTTCAATGGGGTCGCGTTGAACTCGGCTCGATACATCGACAGGGCGTCGCACACGGCATTTGCGATGGCGGCAGGCGGGGCAATGGCACCGCCCTCGCCCACTCCCTTCACGCCAAGGGGATTCAAGGGCGATGGCGATTCCTGATGCAGCAGCTCGATCGCCGGGCTGTCGCTCGCCCGCGGCAGGGCATAGTCCATCAGAGAGCCGGTCAGAAGCTGGCCCTCGCGGTCGTAGACGAACTCCTCGAGCAGGGTGCCGCCGATGCCCTGGACCGTGCCGCCGACGACCTGGCCGTCGACGAGCATCGGGTTGATGACGACGCCGCAGTCGTGCGTCACCACGTACCGCTCGATGTCGATCTGACCCGAAGCGCTATCCACCTCGACCACGGCGAGATGCGTGGCGTTTGACCAGGTCACCGTCGGCGGCTCCCAGTAGAAGGCCTCCTCGAGGCCGGCATCGATGCCCTCCGGACGACGGTGGTCCCACCCCGGCGCGGCAGCCCTGGCAACGCTGGCGAGCGTCACCTCCATTCCCGGAACGCCGACGACGCCGACCTTGCCGGCACGCAGCTCGAGGTCGGCCGCGGCGCACTCCATCATGTTGGCCGCGATCGCGAACACCTTGGCGCGCAGCCGTTCGCTTGCGTAGTGGATGGCCGCCGAGAGATTGACGGTGCTGCGGCTCGCGATCGTGCCGAGGCCGAGGGCGATCAGGGAGGTATCGCCCAAGGCGATGACGACGTCCTTCGGATCCACCGACCACGCGTCCGCCACCACCTGGGCGAAGATCGTCTCCATGCCCTGGCCCTGCGAGCAGGCGCCCGAGGTGACGAAGATCGACCCCGTCGGCTCGATCCGCACCAGCGCGCTCTCGAAGGGTCCGACGCCGGTGCCTTCGACGTAGCTTGCAACGCCAAGCCCGAGATGGCGGCCCGCCGCGCGTGCCTGGCGCTGGCGCTCGCGAAAGGCGGGCAGGCCGCCTATGGCCTGCAGTGCCTTGTCCAATCCGCCCGGGAAGTCGCCGCTGTCGTACACAATCGGCTCGCCGTCACGATACGGCAAGCCCATGGCGTACGGCATCTCATCCGGCCGGATCATGTTGCGGCGCCTGACCTCTGTCGGCTCGAGGTCGAGCGTGCGGGCGATCAGGTCCATGGTCCGTTCCATGGCGAACGCGGCTTCCGGACGCCCGGCGCCCCGGTAGGGAGCATTCGGCACCTTGTTGGTCGCCACGATCCGCGCCGTCGTCGCGAAGTTCGCAATCTTGTACGGCCCCAAGAGATGAACGGCGGTGTTGTAGGCGATCGCTGCTCCGATTGGATTCCAGGCGCCGCAATCGACCATGAATTCGTCGCGAAAGGCGAGGACACGGCCGTCCCCGTCGAAACCGACCTCGACCTCGTGCACCTGGTCCCGCGAATGACAGGAGCACAGCAGATGCTCCTGCCTCTCCTCGATCCAGCGCACCGGGCGTCCGGCAAGGCGTGCCAGGAAAGGGATGAGCAGATCCTCGGGGTAGACGTGCCCCTTGGTGCCGAATCCGCCGCCAACGTCGAGCGCCACGCAACGAACGCGTGCTTCGGGAAGGCGGAGCAATGCCGCCGCCTCGCGTCGCACGGAGTGCACGACCTGGGTCGCCGACCAGATCGTGACGGCGCTGTTCCTCGGATCACAGGCGGCGATCACGCCGCGGCATTCGATGGGGACTCCTGCGTATCGGTGCGTATGGAAGCGCCGGCGGAGCCGGAAGGGCGCCGCGGAGAGCGCAGCCGCCACCTGCCCCTTCTCGATCGCGAACTCCCCGATCACGTTGGTCCCGAATTCCTCGTGAACGATTGTCGCACCCGGCGCCAGGGCGGCCGCCGGATCGACGATTGCAGCCAGTGGCTCGATGTCCACGGCAACGCGCTCGGCGGCATCCTGGGCCTGGTCGCGGGTCTCGGCCAGGACCACGGCGACGGCTTCGCCGACGTGTCGGACCTTGTCGACCGCCAGCATGGGCTGCCTGGGCACATGGAAGCTGTGCTGCACCCGCGTTCGCCACTTGCCGGGCAAGGACAACTGGGCGCCGGCCACAGGAGGCACGAGCCGATGGAGCTCCGAGCCGGTCAGTATGCGTGCGACGCCTGGCATCGCTGCGGCGGCAGTCGCCTCGATCGAGCGGATGCGGCCGTGCGCCACCTGGCTTCTGACGAAGACGGCATGCAGCGTGCGGGGAAGCGACAGGTCGGCGACGAACTGACCTTGCCCGGTCAAGAGGCGAAGATCCTCTCGCCGCAGCATCGAACGACCGACAAACGGAGCTGTCTCTGCGCCGGACATTCTTCAGCTCCCCATTGGGCAGTCGTCCCTGCTGCCAAACTATGCATTTGCAGGAGCTGCGCTGCAACTCGCACCGCCCCATTCCGGGAGACACGCTCAGGCGAGCGACTCGAGCACCTCCCGAAACCCCGTCTTGCAGACGAAGCCGAGCTTTCGCTGCGCCTTGCCGGGGTCGTACACGCGGTCGATCGAGTCGAACATCGTCCAGCCTCGCTGCGCATAGAGCTTGCGATAGCCGGGAAAGTATCGCGCCACCACCGACGGCGCGTCGACCAGAAGTTCCCCGCAGTCGCTCGGCGAGAATGGCGTCATTGACGAGATGATGAAGGTGTCGAAGCCGAGTTCCTGCGCCCTGTCCAGCGCCACCACGTGGCTCTCGGCGGCGTCCTCGACGGTCAGGCGCCGGAACAGGAACTCGTTGGCCTTGGTGTTCTCGTCCGACTGCGCGATCGCATGCGCCATGTCGTCCGCCTCGGGGAAGAAGCGCGACGTGCGCAGGATCAGGATCGGCAAGCGATGCAGGTGATGGAACAGCCGGCAAAGCTCCTCGGCGGCGCGCTTGGTGACGCCGTAGATGTTGCGCGGCTCGAGCGGCGACAGCGTCTCGTCGATCCAGATCGCTTCCCTGGCGCCGCCCGCCTTCCCGTCGCGGATGCGCTGCGAGATCATGAGCGACGTGGTCGAGGTGAAGATGAAGCGGTCGACCCGGGAGCCCGGCGCCACCGCCTCTTCCAGAAGGTTGAGCGTGCCCTGCACGTTGACTGCCACGAACTCCGAGTTGTCGTGGGTCTCGATATGCGGCTTGTGGCGCGCCGCGGCATGCACGACCGCCTCGATGCCCTGCTCGCGCATGAGCCGGCCGACCATGGCGCGATCGACGACCGAGCCCACGATCGCCGTGGTCGGCCCCGGCTCGGGGTCGAGACCGGTGACGAGGTGTCCGTCGCGCTGCAGGCGAGGCACCAGGCTCTGACCGAGCCAGCCCGACGAACCCGTGACCAGGATCCTCATGACGCGGTGAGGCCGGCCTTTCCGAGAGCCTCGCCCTGGCGCGCAGTCAATGCCTCGACGTCGAAGCCGGCGATCATGTCCTCGAACAGGCGGTGCCAGTTGATCGAGGCGCGCAAATGGATGAAGACGGCGCCCAACCCGATGGCGGCGCGGTCCATGAACACGAACTCGCGCGGCGGACGCACGCCGCCCATACGACGGAGCTCGCCGAACACGTTCTGCGCCATCTCGCGGCCAAAGCCTTCGGCCATGCCCTCCGTAAGGCGGCGCGGACGGTCGTCCATCAACGGCCCGTAAAGGAAGGCGGCCCAGCGATTGAGCACGGTGATAATCTCGCGCGTCAGGCCGGCGAATCCCCAATCCTCGTAGGCCGCCACCGCGCGCTCCTGGTCGTCGGTCGTCAGGGCGCGGTAGAGCTCGATCGAGCCGCGCACGAAGCGCGGCGGGAAGATGCGCACGCAGCCGAAATCCATCAGGTTGACCGATCCGTCCGGCCGCACCGTGTAGTTGCCGAGATGCGGGTCGCCGTGGATCACGCCGTAGAAGTAGAACGGCACGTACCAGGCGCGGAACATGTTGACGGCCAGCCGGTCCTTCTCTTCCTGGGTGCGACTCTTCCAGTTGAGCAGCGGCTCGCCGCTCAACCAAGTCATGGTGAGCAGGCGATCGGTAGAATGCGACGGCACGACCTCCGGGATGTGCACGTCGGGCTCGTCGCGCAACATGTGGCGATAGAGCGCCACGTGCCTCGCCTCGCGGCGATAGTCGAGCTCCTCGCGCAAGCGCGTGGTGATCTCGGCATGGATCTCGTCGGTGCGGATCGCCGGATCGAATCGCTGGCCGATAGCGAACACCAGCTTCAGCTGGTTGAGGTCGGCCTCCATGGCAGACGCCATGTCGGGATACTGCAGCTTGGCCGCGACCTCGCGCCCGTCGGGCAGCGTCGCACGATGGACCTGACCAAGCGAAGCGGCGAACGACGCCTCCTTGTCGAAGCGGGCGAACTTGGCCTGCCAGTCGGGACCGAGCTCGGTCGCCATTCGGCGGCGCACGAAGGCCCAGCCCATCGCCGGCGCATTGGCCTGCAGCTGCGCCAGCTCGCGGGCGTACTCCGGCGGCAAGGCGTCGGGAATGGTGGCGATCATCTGGGCCGCCTTCATCAGCGGGCCCTTCAGCCCCCCCAGCGCCGCCTTGAGCTCGTTGGCATGCTTGTCTCGGTCGAGCGACAGGCCGAGGTAGCGCTGGCCGGCGAGCTTCATCGCGAGCCCGCCCACCGAGCTGCCGACCTTGGCATAGCGACCCAGCCGGCCGCCGAGCGAGTCGCCCTCGTCCTGGGTCATTCGGAGGCCTTCTCGAGCTCGTCGACGAAACCTGAGATCACGCCCAGGCCCTTGTCCCAGAAGGCAGGATCGGAGGCATCGAGGCCGAACGGGGCCAGGAGTTCCTTGTGGCGCTTCACGCCACCCGCCTCGAGCATCGCGAGGTACTTGGCCTGGAAATCGGGCTGGCCCGACTGGTAGGCGGCGTAGAGCGAGTTCACCAGGCAATCGCCGAAGGCGTAGGCGTAGACATAGAACGGCGAATGGATGAAATGGCCGATGTAGGACCAGTAGTTCCTGTATTCGTCGTCGAAGGTGAAGGCCGGGCCCAGGCTCTCGCTCTGCACCGCCATCCACACCTCGCCGATCGCATCGGGCGTGAGTTCGCCCTGGCGCCGCGCCGCGTGCAAACGCGATTCGAAATCGTAGAAAGCGATCTGGCGCACCACCGTGTTCAGCATGTCCTCGACCTTGCCGGCCAGCATGGCCTTGCGTGTCGCGGCATCCGGCGCCGAGCGAAGCAGCGACTGGAAGGTCAGCATCTCGCCGAACACCGACGCCGTCTCGGCGAGCGTCAGCGGCGTGTCGGCCATCAGGGCGCCCTGGCGCGCCGCCAGCACCTGGTGAACCCCGTGGCCCAGCTCGTGCGCCAGGGTCATCACATCGCGCACCTTGCCCTGGTAGTTCAGCAGCAGATAGGGATGCGCGGACGGCACCGTGGGATGGGCGAAGGCACCCGGCGACTTGCCCGGCCGGGCCGGCGCATCGATCCAGCCAGTACCGAAGAATTTCCGTCCGACGGTAGCAAGCTCGGGCGAGAAGGCGTGGTAGGCGTCGAGCACGATCCGCTCGGCCTCGTTCCAAGGGATCACGCGGTCGTCGTGCTCGGGCAGCGGCGCGTTGCGGTCCCAGTACGGCATCCGGTCGACGCCGAACCACCTGGCCTTGAGCTTGTAGTAGCGATGCGCCAGCCGCGGGTAGGCGCCCTTCACCGACGCGACCAGCGCATCGACAACCTCGTCCTCGACGACGTTGGCGAGGTTGCGGAAGGATTGCGAGCGCGGGTACTTGCGCCAGCGGTCGTCGATCTCCTTGTCCTTGATCAGGGTGTTGGCGATCAGGGAGAAGATCGCGATGTTGTCGCCCTGGACCTTGCCGAACGACTTGGCGGCGTCGCGCCGCACCTCGGCGTCCTTGCTCGAGAGCTTGTCGAGGATCTGCGGCTCGGTCAGCACCTCGTTGCGGAAGGGATAGCGCAGGCGCGCGATGGTCTCGTCGAACAGGCGCGACCAGGCCGAGCTGCCGACCACCGACTGGTCGTGTATGTACTTCTCCAGCTCGTCCGAGAGATCGTGCGGGCGGAAGACGCGGACGTCGCGCAGCCACGGGCCGTACTTGGCGAGCGCCGGGTCCTTCATCTTCGCCGCGAGATCGGCGTCCTCGATCTTGTTGATCTCGAGGCGGAAGAACAGCAGCTTGCTGCCGATGTCGGTCAACGCCTCGGACACATTCTGCGAAAATCGTCCGCGCTCGGGATCGGCCATGTCCTGCGCGTAGTAGAGCGAGGCATAGGAGCCGATTCGACCCATCAGATCCTGCAAGGCCTCGAAGCGCGCAACGGCCTTGCCGAGCTCGGCGCCGCCGAGGCCGGCGATCCTGCCTTCGTAGTCACTGGCAAACGATTCGGCGTCGGCGCTAGCCCGCTTCAGGTCGCTCTCGAGGTCGGGCCCGGTCGGGCTGGAATAGAGGTCAGAGAGCTTCCAGGTCGGCAGGTCGCCCAGCATCGCATTCATTCGCAAAGACTCCCGTTCTCGCTCCGATATGGGGTGACGCCCGCCGCTCGACTAGAGCCAACCGGCTTCATCCCGGGTCGGCGGCGATGGCATCGAGGAACGGCCCGATCATCAACGCGGCGAACGGCTCCAGGGTCCTGGCGTCGGCTTCCTTGTAGTGGCCGGCCTTGTCGAGCAGGTTCATGGTGCCGAGAAGGCGGCCGCCATAGACCACAGGGATGTTCATGGCGGATTCGCAGCCCAGCGACACGATCAGCTCGTGATCGAAATAGGCCCACGCGATGTCCTTCGCGTCGTAGCCGATCCACGCTTTGCGCCCGTGCACGACATGCTGATGCCATGGCGTGACGCCGATATCCTTGTAGCCGCCGACCGGATACTCCTTGGGCATGTTGGTGTAGATGCGCTTCACGCGCAGGCCCGTTGGCGCGACGTAAAGCAGCGTAAACAGCTTGTGGCCGACCGTGTCGGCCAGCGCCTTGTCCAGCACCTTGTACAGTGCCTCCTTGGAGTCGTGCTCGCGCAGGGCGGCAATGCAGGAATCGAACGGGGTCATGAGCTTGCTCCGGTTGCAGGGCGCGGTGCCGGCGGGATCCGCTCCGGCAGGACGCCGGAGGGTTTCAAGCGCAGCACCAGGATGAGGGCGACGGCGATCAGCAGTTCCTTGAGCGCGGCGCGCTGCACCGCCGTCGTGCCGGGAATCCATTCGACGAAGAAGCGCGACGACTCCAGCAGGGTCATCACGAGGTAGGCACCGAGCAGCGCACCGGCCGGACGGCCGGTGCCGCCGGAGGCGACGGCGAGGAAGATGTAGACCGTGATCAACGGCAGGAACAGGTCGGGCGCGATGTAGGAGGTGAAGTGCCCGTAGAGTGCCCCGGCGAGGCCGGCGATCGCGGCGGAGAGCGTGAACGCCTCGGTCTTGAAGCGCAGCACGGGCTTGCCGGCGACCTGCGCCACCTGGGCGTCCTCGCGGATGGCGCGCAGCGCGCGGCCGTAGGGCGAGCGATCGATGCGGCGGACGACGAGGAACACGACGACCAGCGCCGCGACCACGATGAGGAAGTAGACCGAGTTGAAATTCTGGCCGAGCGCGGATTTCCACGGCCCCGGGATCCCGGAGATGCCGTCGGTGCCGCGGGTCAGCCAGATCTCGTTGGCCGCGACCAGGCGCACCACCTCGGCAAAGCCCAGCGTCACGATGGCGAGGTAGTCCTGGCGCAGGCGCGTCGTCGAGAGGGTCACGATCAGCCCGGCAAAGCCTCCGGCCACCAGCGCCGCCATCCAGCCCGCGACGATCGGCACCTGCCCCGCCGTGGTGAGCAGTCCCGACGCATAGGCGCCCACCGCGAAGAATCCGGCCAGCCCGAGATTCACCATCCCCGCCCCGCCCCAGATCAGGTTGAGGCTGAGCGCCAGCAGGCCATAGATGCCGCCGATGGTGGCGATGAAGAGGAGATAGCTCGGCATCGGCTCAGTATGCCCTCTCGCCCAGGAGGCCGCGCGGGCGCAGGGTGAGCATCGCCAGGATGGCGACGAAGCCGACGGCGGCGCGATACTGCGAGCCGACGGCGAGCACCGACAGTTCCTCGGCCATGCCGATCAGGAAGGCGCCGAGCACGGCGCCGGGCACGCTGCCCAACCCGCCCAGCACGGCAGCGGCGAAGATCGACAGCAGGATGCGCGTGCCGGTCAATGGATCGATCGCGCTGTCGAGCCCCAGCAGCATGCCGCCGACGCCGACCAGGCCCATGCCGGCGAAGCTCGCGATCATGGCGATACGCTCGGGCCGGATGCCCTTCAACGAGGCGAGGTCGGGATTGTCGGCCGAAGCGCGCATCGCCTTGCCGATGCGGGTGAAGGCGAGGATAGCGAAGACGGCGAGCATCAGGGCCAGCGCCAGCCCCATGGTCTCGAGCTGCTGCGGGCTCACCCGGATGTCGCCCAGCCGGATGTCGCGCGCGATCGGCCGGTCGTAGCCGCGCGGGTCGTTGCCGAAGCCCAGGCGCACCAGGTTCTCCAGCACCAGGCCGCTGGCGATCGAGGCGATGGCGGCCGGCAGAGCGCCCTGCTTGACCATCGGCAGGTGCGCCACCTCGTCGAACAGCAGCCCGGCCGCACCGGCGACGACGAAGGCCACGACCAGCGAGCCCGCCATCTGCAGGCCGGCACCGTAGGCCAGGTAGCCGGCGAAGGCGCCGAGCGTGGCGATGCCCGACACCGCGAAGTTGGGAAAGCGCAGCACGGCGAACATTGCCGTGAAGCCGATGGCGGGCACGGCAAGCAGCGTGCCCGACACCAGCCCGTTGACCAGCGCCTGGACGACGATGTCGATCAAGTCAGGCGATCTTCACCACGGTGAACTTGCCGGCCTTGATCTGCTCGTAGCGGAACTTGCAGTCGAGGATGTCGCCCTTCTCGTCGAAGTCGCAGGGGCCGGAGGCGCCGGTGTAGTCGATCTTCTCGCCGGCGGCGATCGCCTTGATGCCATCGACGGCATTGTCGACAGTCTTGCCGCCGCCCTGGGTCACCTTGCGGATGTTGTCCTTGATCGCCGTGCCGCTCGAATCCTTGGCGATCGCCATGGCCATCAGGACCATGCTGGCATGGTCGTAGACCTGGCAGGTGTAGGGATCGGGATTGGCCGAGCCGACAGCCGCCTTGACCTTGTCGTAGGCCGTGCTGCCCTCGGCCGAGGACGGCGCGAAGGTGTAGACGCCCTCCACTATCTCGTTCTGGCCGACCTGGTCGACCAGCTTCTGGTTTATCGAGTAGGCGAAGCCCACGACCTTGCCCTTGAAGCCGGCGCGATAGAGGTCCTTCAGCAGCACCACGGAATCCGGCGTGTAGCCGCCGGCCAGGAGCAGGTCCGGCGAGGCGCGCAGCGCCTGGTCGACCTCGGTGCGGTAGGTCGTCTTCTTGTCGTCGTAGATCAGGCTCTGGTGCGTCGCCCCACCCTTGGGCAGCACGGCGTTCAGGGTATCGAAGGTCGACTGGGTGAACGGCGTCTGCGGGATCATTGTGAAGACCTTCTTGACCCCCAGCGAGAGCATGAACTCGCCGACCCGCATGACCTGAAGCTTCGAGTTCGGCTGGGTACGCACGAGGTAGCCTTGATGCGGCAGCAGGGTGATCGAGTCGGCGCCCGACACGGTGCAGAGGAAGGTCTTGCTCTCCCAGCACAGCGGCGCCACCGCCGTGGTCACCGACGAGGCCCAGGTGCCCATGATGGCCGAGACCTTGTCGACGTCGATCAGCTTGCGCGCGGCGCGCACACCGGCCTCCGGGTTGGTCTGGTCGTCCTCGCTCACCAGCACGACGCGGCGGCCGTTGACGCCGCCCGCCTTGTTGACCTCCTCGACCACCGAGGCGGCGGCCTTGGCCATCACCGGGCCATAGGGGCCGCCGGCGCCGGTCAGCGGCGTCAGGGTCGCGAGCTTGATCGGGTCTGCCTGGGCGCGCACCACGGCGGGGCTGGCCAGGGCGGCGACGCCGCCGGCCAACGCGGCGCGGCGGCCGATGCGAAATGTCTTCGTCATGTGTTGTTCCCCTTTTCCCTCTTCGAGGACTCCCCGTCCGATCGGGCGAGCATAGGCGCTGCCTTGCCGCCGAGAAAGAGATCGCGCACGGTGGGATCGTCGGCCAGATCGGCTGCCCGCCCCTCGTGCTCCGGCCGGCCCTGGACCAGCACATAGGCCCGCCCGGCCACGGTCAGCGCCTCGAGTGCGTTCTGCTCGACCATCAGGATCGCGACCCCTGTCCCGTTGAGCGCCAGGATCGTGCCGAACAGCTCCTCGGCCGCCCGCGGGCTCAGGCCTGCCGTCGGCTCGTCGAGCAGCAGCAGGTCGGGCGCGTTCATCAGGGCGATCGCCATGGCGAGAATCTGGCGCTGGCCGCCGCTCAGGGTGCGCGCCGCGGCTCGGCGCTTGTCGGCCAGCATGGGAAAGCGTTCGTAGAGGTCGGCCATGCGCTGGCGCGCGTGCGCGCCGTCGAGATAGCCGCCCATCTCGAGATTCTCGGCGACGCTCATCGTGCCGAACACGTTGCGCTCCTGGGGCACGAACGACAGCCCGGCGCGACTGATCGTCGGCGCGCCGAGGCCGGCGATCTCGCGATCCTTGAAGCGCACGCTGCCGCCGCTCGGGCGCAGCAGCCCGGCGACGAGCTTGAGCAGGGTCGACTTGCCGGCGCCGTTGGGGCCGATCAGGGCGACGATCTCGCCTGGCGCAACCCGCAGATCGGCCCCTTTGACGATCTCGTCGGCCGCCGCATAGCCGCCACGCAGCCCGACGATGTCGAGCAGGTCGCTCCTCGGACCGTTGGCTCGCGGGCTCATGCCGCGCGCCGACCGAGATAGGCCTCGCGCACGCGGTGGTCGGCACGCACGGCGTCGAACGTGCCCTCGGTCAGCACCTGGCCCTCGGCCATGACGATCACCGGATCACACAGGCGGGCGATGAAGCCCATGTCGTGCTCGATCAGGAGCACGGTGATGCCGCGCCGGGGCAACTCCAGCAGCCGCTCGCCGATCTCGTTCTGCAGGGTCGGGTTGACGCCGGCGGTCGGCTCGTCGAGCAGCACCAGGCGCGGCGCGGCCATCAGAGCCCGGCCGATCTCCAGCAGCTTCTTCTGGCCGCCCGACAGCGCGGTGGCCGGGTTGTCGATCAGATGGTCGAGACGCAGGAAGCGTGCCGTCGCCCAAGCCTGCTCGGCGAGCTCGGCCTCGCGGTCGCGTGCGGCCCGCGTTCCGACGATCGCCTGCCACAGGCTCTCGCCCGGCTGGTCGCGACCATAGAGCATGAGATGCTGGAACACCGAAAGCTTGGGAAAGCCGCGCGCCACCTGGAAGGTCCGCACCAGCCCGCGCCGGCTGACCGCGTCGGGCGCCCAACCGGCGATGTCCTGGCCATCGAAGCGGATCGACCCCGCGTCCGGCGGCACCAGCCCGGACACGACGTTGAACAGCGTCGTCTTGCCCGCCCCGTTCGGCCCGATCAGCCCGGTGATGCCTCCAGGCTCCACGGCGAGATCGACGCCACGCAGCACGTCCAGCCCGTAGAAGGCGCGGCGCAGGTTCCTGATCTCGAGCAGCGGCAATGCGGGTTCCTCGGCAGTCGGATGAGCTTATCCACGACTGGCACAAATCGCGCCACTGTCATGCTCTTCCGGTCCGCGGGCGTCCCGCCGCCTCTTCTCATGAGCGGGCGGGACCCTTCGGCTGGCTCAAGGCGGGCGCCCGCGGTCTGGAAGATGATGACTCGATTGATGTTTCAATTGGCGGTCCCTATATTCCGCGTGATAATTGAAAGTTCTTCAGACATGGCCACACGCGCCTCAACCAACATCCAACGCCGTCGCAGCCGTGCCAGTCAATTTGTCCACGGGCCCGCTGCGGAGCGCGGCCATCTCGCCAACCCGGGCTCCAACGAAGACCTTGTCGAGGCCTTCGTCCTTCGCACGGGCAGGGCCCTCACCCGCATTGCCGAGCGCATGCCGCGTGATCGCCTGCTCGCCGCCGTTGGAGCACCCACGGATACCGATGTGCTTTTCAGTTCCCTGCGCGAAGCGGCCGCCATTGGCGCGGAAATCGGACCAGAGAAGCCGGATCCCTTGACCGAAGCATTCCTGCGCGGGTCGCAGATGAAGCGCGACATGCTGAGGGCGGAGGGCGGTGTGCTCTCTGCGCAGCAGCTCGCAGAGCATCTTGGCATCACACCCCAGGGCCTCGGCCGCAAGCGTGAGCGTAACCAAGTGTTCTGGCTCAGGGTCGGCGACGGCTACGTCTATCCCGCCTTCCAGATCGGCAAGGACGGCCTGCTTCCAGGTATCCGGAAAGTGCTCGGCGCCTTCGCGGTCGAGGACCCATGGATGCGCACGAACTTCATGCTCACGGGAGATGCGCGGCTCGGCAGCAAGCGGCCGATCGACCTGCTGCGCAAAGGGCAAATCGATAAAGTGGTCTCGGCAGCGGCAGCCTTCGGCGACCATGCGGCAGCCTGACCCGGGGCCGGTTCCAGCTATCGGCTTCGCTCGGAGCGAACTCCCTGTAGAGACCATCACAACGGGGACCCGTCTCGTCCGCCTCCATCTCAGCGACTTCGACCCCCTCTTCTTCGGCAGGACCGGCAACAATCGCTTCGACGACCCGGCCAATGGCTACGGCGTCTGCTACCTCGCCATGACGCGAGAAGGGGCTTTCGCGGAGACATGCTTGCGCGCAGTCGGTGCGCGGTTCGTCGCACTCAGCTTCCTCGAGGCACGATCCTTCTCCGAGATCGAAGTAGCAGTGCCCCTGCGCCTGGTCTCGCTTCACGGCCCCGGTCTCGCCCGGATCGGTGCGACCGCAACGGTCACCAGCGGACCTCACGGCGTCGCCCGGCAATGGTCACGCGCCATTCACGACCACCCGGCGGAACCGGACGGGATCGCGTATCGATCCAACCACGACAATAGCCAGCTCTGTGTCGCCCTGTTCGAGCGAGTGAGGGATAGCCTGATCGTTGCGACCACACAGCCAATCACAAGCAACACCAACCGTCTGGCTGAACTTCTGGCGCGTTACGACGTGGGCCTCGGATAGCGGCGCTGAATCTCCAGAGTTGCGCTGGCTCGAGGACGGCCTCAGTGGCATTGCTGGATGAGCCATGCCTTGTCAAAGGGCCTGGCCCTGAGATCATCACGGCGTATCCGGATGTCGTCCATGGTGCGAAACAAGGGGCCTACAAACGCCGGCAATCATCCAGAAGAGATCGGCGCTCACAACATTTCGCCGCGGCCGGCGTTCGCGAAACGACGCGCCGGCCCGCGGCCTGGGAACGTTGGAATGCTGCTCTTTGCTCCCGGCCGCGAGATTTCCGGCTCCGGCCCGAGTATATGAACCCCAGGGAGAGTGTCATGGCCCATGCGGTGACCTTGGACGACAAGTACTTGCTGGAAAGCGGGCGGGTGTATCTCACCGGCACCCAGGCGCTGGTGCGCCTGCCGATGATGCAGCGCCAGCGCGACCAGGCCGCCGGACTCAACACGGCGGGCTACATCTCGGGTTATCGCGGTTCGCCGCTCGGCGGCTTCGACCAGGCGCTGTGGCAGGCCAAGCGCTTCATCAAGAACAACCACATCGAGTTCCAGCCCGGCGTCAACGAGGACCTGGCGGCAACCGCCATCTGGGGCACCCAGCAGATCCACCTCTATCCCGGCGCGCGCTACGATGGCGTGTTCGGCATGTGGTACGGCAAGGGGCCCGGCGTCGATCGCAGCGGCGATGCCCTGAAGCACGCCAACTACGCCGGCACGGCGCCCCATGGCGGCGTGATGGCGCTGGCCGGCGACGACCACATGGCCAAGTCGTCGACCACGGCGCACCAGAGCGAGCCCGCCTTCATCGCCGCCGGCATCCCGGTGATTCATCCGGCCGGCGTGCAGGAGTATCTCGATCTCGGCCTGCACACCTTCGCCATGTCGCGCTACTCGGGCCTGTGGGTCGGCTTCAAGATCATCAGCGAGACTGCCGATTCCTCGGCCTCGGTCCATGTCGATCCGCACCGCATCGACATCCGCATGCCGACCGATTTCGCCCTGCCGCCCGACGGCGTCCATATCCGCTGGCCCGACGACTGGCTCGGCCAGGAGCGCCGTACCTTCACGGTCAAGCAGCCGGCGGCGCTCGCCTACTGGCGCGCCAACCGGCTCGACCGGCTGATGATGGGCGAGGCCGATGCCCGCTTCGGCATCGTCACCGTCGGCAAGAGCTATCTCGACGTCCGCCAGGCACTCGACGATCTGGGGATCGACGAAAGCGAGGCAAGGCGGCTCGGTATTGCCGTTTACAAGGTGGCATTGGTGTGGCCGCTCGAGACAGACGGCGCAACCGCTTTCGCCCTCGGCAAGCGCGAAGTGCTGGTGGTCGAGGAGAAGCGCGCCATCATCGAGCCGCAGCTCAAGGATGCGCTGTTCAACGCGCCGGCCGACCGCCGGCCGGTCGTCGTCGGCAAGGTCGACGAGCGTGGCCAGAAGCTCCTGAAGTCGGACGGCGAGCTGACGCCGTACGAAATCGCCCTCGCCCTGGTCGCTCGCTTCGGCCTCGATTCCTTCAGTGCCCACACAAGGCAGCGCTTCGACGCGCTGCAGCGGCGGACCGGCCGGCAGATCCGCAACGAGGCCGGGCTCGCCCGCGTGCCCTACTTCTGCTCCGGCTGCCCGCACAACAGCTCGACCAAGGTGCCGGAAGGCTCGATGGCGATGGCCGGCATCGGCTGCCATACGCTCGCCATCGGCATGGACCGCAACACCAAGACCTTCACCCACATGGGCGCCGAGGGCGCCCCGTGGATCGGAGCCCGGCATTTCAGCGACATGCCGCACGTGTTCCAGAACATGGGCGACGGCACTTATTTCCATTCCGGCTACCTCGCGGTTCGCCAGGCCGCCGCCGTCGACGCCAACATCACCTACAAGATCCTCTTCAACGACGCCGTCGCCATGACCGGCGGCCAGCCGCACGACGGTAACGTCCGGCCATGGACGATCAGCCAGCAGGTCCATGCCGAGGGCGTACGCCGCATCGCGCTGGTGAGCGACGAGCCGGACAAGTACCCGGTCGGCACTGAATGGGCGCCTGGAGTCACCTTCCATCATCGCAGCGAGCTCGACGACGTGCAGCGGTCCTTGCGTGAGTGGAAAGGCGTCTCGGTGTTGATCTACGACCAGACCTGCGCCGCCGAGAAGCGCCGCCGCCGCAAGCGCGGCACCTTCCCCGACCCGGCCCGGCGCGCCTTCATCAACCAGGCGGTCTGCGAAGGCTGCGGCGACTGCTCGGTGCAGTCGAACTGCCTCTCGGTCGTGCCGGTCGAGACCGAGCTCGGCACCAAGCGCGCCATCGACCAGTCGTCCTGCAACAAGGACTTCTCCTGCGTGAACGGCTTCTGCCCGAGCTTCGTCACCATCGAAGGCGGCGGCGTGCGCAAGGGGAAGGCCGAGATGAAGAGTGCGGTCGCCACTCAGGAACCTGAGATGCCGCCTGCACCCGTCCTGCCGACGGTTGCCGACAAGCCCTACGGGATGCTGATCACCGGCATCGGCGGGACCGGAGTGGTGACCATCGGGGCCATCCTCGGCATGGCCGCCCACATCGAGGGCAAGGGCGCCACCGTTCTCGACCAGCTCGGAATGGCGCAGAAGGGCGGTGCCGTCATCAGCCACGTGCGGATCGGCGCCGATCCGGAAACGCTGCACGCCGTGAGGCTGGGTGCCGGCGGCGCTTCCCTCTTGCTGGGCTGCGACCTCGTCGTGAGCGCCAGCGCCGATGCGCTCGCGCGGCTCGAGGCCGGCCGCTCGCGGGCCATCGTCAACACGCACCAGACCATCACCGGCGAGTTCACTCGCCATCCCGACCTCGCCTTCCCGGCCAATACGCTCCGGCTGTCGATCGAGGCGGCGGCGGGGGGCGAAGCCTGCGAGTTCCTCGAGGCGACCGAGATTGCCACGGCGCTGATGGGCGATTCGATCGCGACCAACATGTTCATGCTGGGCTATGCCTACCAGAAGGGCCTGGTGCCGCTCGGCCACGACGCGATCGAGCAGGCCATCGAGCTGAATGGCGCGGCCGTCGCAATGAACCGCAATGCCTTCCGCTGGGGCCGCCGCGCGGCGCACGATCGCGCCGCGATCGAGACGCTGATCACTCCGCCCGATGACAAGGTGGTACCGTTCGCCCGTCCGTCGAGGACGCTCGACGAGCTCGTCGCGGCGCGCATCGAGCACCTGACGAGGTACCAGGACGCTGCGCTGGCCGGGCGCTACCGCACTTTGGTCGACAAGGTGCGCACCGCCGAGCGGAAGACCGGCGAGACCGACCTCGCCCTCGCCGTCGCCCGCAACTACGCCAAGCTGCTGACCTACAAGGACGAGTACGAGGTGGCGCGGCTCTACGCCGATCCGGCGTTTCAGGCGGCGATCGAGCGGCAGTTCGAGGGCGACTACACGATCAGGTTTCACCTCGCCCCGCCGCTGCTCGCCAGCCGCGATCCCAAGACCGGCCATCTTGTGAAGCAGGCATTCGGACCTTGGATGATGCCGGCGTTCAGGCTCCTGGCGAAGCTCAAGGGCCTGCGCGGCACGGCGTTCGACCTGTTCGGCTACACAGCCGAGCGGCGCACCGAGCGCGCCCTGATCAGCGAGTACGAGACCCTAGTCGACGAGCTGCTGAAGGGCCTGTCGCCGGCCAACCACCCGCTCGCCGTCAAGCTCGCCTCTCTCCCCGACGAGATCCGCGGCTACGGGCACGTGAAAGATGCCAGCATCGAGAAGGCCCGCCGCAAGCTGGTCGAGATGCTGCACCAGTGGCGCAATCCGGGCTCGCTTCAAGTCGCGGCGGAGTGACGATTCTTTTTCCTCCCATGATCGGAGTCCTCCCCAACGCTTACGTTGGGGAGGTGCCCCCGAAAGGGGGCGTGGGGTCATGAGCGACACGCAAGTCGGTTGAACATCGGTCATGGTCGGAAGGACACAGTCGGACGCCTCGACCGCGGCTCCTGACCCCTCCGCCCCCTTACGGGGGGCACCTCCCCGCGCTTCGCGCAGGGACGACTCCAGTGCCCGCCGTCACATTGCCTGCCCCGTTGACAATCTCCCCCACTCGCGCGCCCAATTCGCGGCGGAAGTGGAGTGCGTTGCATGAACGACATTGGCGTCTCGTCCCTCCATAGGCCCGATCCCGTCGCCCGCGCCCGCGAGGTCGGGCCGGCGATCGCCGCGGCGGGCGACGAGATCGAGCGTCTGCAAGACATCCCCGAGCCGCTGATCGGCCGGCTGCACGAGTCACGTCTGTTCCGCATGCTGCTGCCGCGCTCGGTCGGCGGCGACGAGGTCGAGCCGTGGGTGTATTTCCGGGCAATCTCCGAGATTGCGCGCTACGACGGCTCGGTCGGCTGGAACATGTTCGTTGCCAACAGCTCGGCGCTGATCGCACCGTTCATCTCGCTCGAGGCGGCGCGCGAGATCTACGGCGACCCGCGCGGGCTGATCTCCTGGGGTCCGCCCAACCATCACCGCGCCATCGCGGCACCGGGCGGCTACCGGATCACCGGCGAATGGCATTTCTCGTCGGGCTACCGGCAGGCCAACTGGATCGGCGCCCACGCCATGGTCGTCGAGCCCGACGGCTCGCTGCGCCTCAACCGCTTTGGCCGGCCGACCGTGCGTACCCTGCTGATGCCCAAGAGCCGGACCGTGCCGATCCACGACTGGAACACGCTCGGCATGCGCGGCACCGCCTCGGAGGGCTACGCGGTAAAGGACGTGTTCGTACCCGAGCCATTCAGCGGCACGCGCGAGGATCCGACGCTGCGGCGCGATCGCGGCCCGCTCTATGCCTTCACCACGCAAGGCCTCTATGCCGTCGGCGTGGCTGCGGTGGCACTCGGCCTGGCACGCGCCATGCTCGACGCCTTCATCGGGCTCGCGCTCGAGAAGACACCACGCTACCTGGGCCGGCTGGCCGACAGCCCGGTCGTTCAGTCCGACGTGGCCCGCCGCGAGGCTGACATCGGCTCGGCGCGCGCCTACCTGACCGAGATCCTGCAGGACATCTGGGAACACGCCGACGACGTCGAGCCGATCGGCACCAGCGATCGGGCGCGCCTCAGGTTGGGCTGTACCCAGGCCATCCACATGGCGGAGAAGACGACGAACTGGGTCTACAAGGCGGCCGGCACGTCGGCGATCTTCATCGGCACGCCCTTCGAGCGTCGCTACCGCGACCTGCACACGCTGTCCCAGCAGATCCAGGCGCGCGAGGCGCATTTCGAGACGGTCGGCCGCGTCCTGCTGAACGGCGATCCCGACGGCACTTTCCTGGGATAGGCGCTCAGCCGCCGCCGGGGGCGATCGTCAGGGTGGCGGCGTAGCAACGATCGAGATCGACGAGCATCCACTGCCCTGCCAGCGATAAGCCTTCGTGGCGCCGTTGGTCACTGTCCATTCGACGATGCACCCCTGGCGGACGAGGGTCGGCGGCATGCCGCCCCAGCCTCCCCAGCCACCGCCCCAGCCCCATCCCCAGCCGCCCCACGGCCGATAGTAGATCGGCGCGATACCGGGGCTGATGTAGGACGTGTCCCAACGCCACTGCAGGATCCTCGTATCCTCGGTGAGTTGAAAGCTGTTGTCGGGGATGCGGCCCATGCCGCCCAGCAGGTCGCGCTCGCTGGTGCCCGCCATCTCGCGCAAGCGGCTATCCAGATCCTCGGTAGAACTACAGGCCGCCACCGGCAGGAAGGCAAAGCCGAAAATTGCACGGATGACAGGACGCATGGCAGCACCGTGTCGACAAGGCGCGGAGGCTGCGCCGCATTGCGTGCGACCGTCAAGGGCCGATATGTTCGCTCGCCGAATGTCGATGCAAGCAAAGCAACGACGCGTCTTCGCCGGGAGCGCGCCACGATGAGCTGGATCCGCGCCGCCGCGATCCGATGACCCTTCCGACTGCCCTGCGTTGGCTGGCGTTCGTCGCCTGCGTGGCCTTGCTCGTGTGGCAACCGTTCGCGACGATGTTCGATGCGGTCGAGCGCTACGGCTACCTGGCCGACATCATGCCGTCGGACTGGCTGGCCACCAATCTCTGGCTCGACACGACCGATTGCGCGCTGCAGCGCGGCGTCTGGCTGGCCTTGTGCGAGGATGGCAAGCTGGTGCCGCTGTCGGAGCGCGCCATCGCCGACGATCCCGGTCACGCCTTCCTGCTCGACCTGTGGTCGATGTCGGTCGGCCGCCGCGCCACCCTGCCCGACGTCGCCCGCCTCAATACGCTGATCGATGCCGCCGGGCTGGTCGGGCTGGCCGGCCTGCTGTTCGCGCTGCGCGCCTACCTTACCGCGATCGTGCTGCTGGTCCTGGGCCCGTCCGAGTATCTCGGCTGGATGGGCACCTCGCCGCACTGGAGCTTCATCGGCGTGGTGAGCCTCTGCGCGGTGTTGCCGATCGCGCTGATCGCACGCGACAGAGGGCTGCTGTCGCGGCGCAGCGGCGCCGCCTGGATCACGGCCGGCGTGGTGCTGCTCGCGCTCGCCACGCTGATCCGCGAATCGATGGGGCTGATGGGCTTCGTGCTGAGCCTTCTCGCAGCCACCGGGCTCGCCCTGTGCCAGCCGCGCACGGCGCGTCGGGTCATGGGATTGGCCGTCATCGGCGCGCTGGCGCTCGCCGCCTTCTCCGCCGCCAAATGGGTCGTGATGGCGCGCGATGCCGCCTTCGACATGCAGCCGGCACAGCGGCTGGCCACGCACGGCCTCTCGCACACGCTCTATCTCGGGCTGGGCACCATCGAGAACAAGTGGGGTATCCGCTACGACGACGACTACGGACGCGAGGTCGCCCAGCAGATCGATCCCGAAATCGTCTTCTGCTCACCCGAGTATTTCCGCGTGATGTGGCGCCTCTACCTCTCGCGCTGGCTCGACGACCCGGTCGAGGTGATGCGCATCTACCTCGAGAAGGCGATCTACCTCGCGACCACGCCGACGCTGTTTCCCGGCCCGCCCTTCGGCGTCGTGCTGCTGATCGGGCTGCTCCATCTCGGCGCGGCGACGGCACTCGGGCTATGGCGCAGGATCGGCTTCGAGCAGGGCTTCGTGATCGAGATCGTCGCCGTGGGGTTCATCGGGCTCTTTCTCGCCCAGTCGATGGCGGCGCTGCCCAGCCAGACCTACGCCATGCCGGTCAACGCCTTCGTGCTGGTGCTGGCGGGGGTGATCGTGGAATTCGTGGCGCGCGCCCTCTCCTCGGCAGCTCTGCTGGGGAGGTGTCGCCGCCAAACGGCGACGGAGGGGTCATGATCTTCGCTGGGAGCGCGCCACTCCTGTGGCGCTCATGGCAATTGGGATCAGCAAGGGAGCACCACAGGAGTGGCGCGCTCATAGGCGCCAACTTTTGGCCGGTCCAGCAAAGTCCTCATCCTGAGGAGGTCGCGTAGCGACCGTCTCGAAGGATGGGCGACACACGAAATCGTTGGAAAATCCGTGTCGCGCCACCCGGTTTGTTGCCGACCCTTCGAGACGCGGCCCTCCGGGCCGCTCCTCAGGGTGAGGTTTTCGGTGATGTTTGCCTCTGAGTGGCGCGCTCCCAGCCTTGACCCCGCCGTCCGCGGTAACGCGGACACATCCCCAGCGGAGCTGCTACGAAGCGGACACATCTCAGCTCCCTCCTCGTCATCGCAGGGCACTGGCATTTGGATAAGCACCGTCATCCCGACCGAACGACCTGTCCGTAAGATGGCAGAGGTGAAGAAGCCTTACAGCCCCAGGCGTTCCCAGAGGGTCTTGTTCCTGGATCCCCAGCCGCGAGCTGCCATACAGCGGGCGGTAAGCTGGTCGACGTTCCGCTTGTAACCCTGGTTGGCCATGGTGTTGTAGAGGTCCTGCTGGCCGAAGCGCTCGCGCTCGCCTTCGAACACGGCTCGACGCTGGTCCTCGATGTTGCGCTCGCTTTGCGCGACCGAGCGGACCTGGGCACGGCACTGCGCCTCGTCCTTGGCCATCTGCTCGGCGCTCTTGTTTTCCGTGGGAGCTTGCTCGGACGCGCAGGCGCCGGCCAGCGCCGAGACGGCCATTGCCATCGCCACGAAGGCGGCAGGCCGCCTCATTTCGTCCCGGCGAGCGCTGCCTCGATCGCCTCCAGCGCCTGATTGGCCTTGGAGGCATCGGGGCCGCCGCCTTGCGCCATGTCGGGCCGCCCGCCGCCGCCCTTGCCACCCAGCGCCGCGACGCCAGCCTTGACCAGCTCGACAGCGCTCAGGCTCTTGGACAGATCGTCGGTGACGCCGACCACGGCCGAGGCCTTGCCGTCCTCGACGCCGATCAGGGCGACCACACCCGAGCCGAGCTTCTTCTTGAACGCGTCGGCCATGCCCTTGAGGTCCTTGCCCGGCACGCCGTTCAGCACGCGACCGATCAGCTTGACGCCGCCGATGTCGCGCACCTCGTCGGCCGCCGACGCGCCGGCCGAGCCGCCGCCAGCCAGGGCGAGAGCGCGGCGCGCCTCGGC